>JAYVOV010000708.1:0-2961 GCA_043757735.1 Burkholderiaceae bacterium | reverse complement strand
GCGTGCCCGCAAGCTGCTGGCCACCGTGGGGCTGCAGGGCTATGGGGACAAGTTCCCGTGGCAGCTGTCGGGCGGCATGCAGCAGCGTGCTTCGATCTGCCGCGCGCTCATTCACGAGCCGCGCATGCTGCTGCTCGACGAGCCGTTCGGCGCGCTCGATGCCTTCACTCGTGAAGAGCTCTGGAACGTGCTGAGAGACCTCTGGACCGCGCAGCGCTTCAACGTGATCCTGGTCACCCACGATCTTCGCGAAGCGGCCTACCTGGCCGACACGGTCTACGTGATGAGCATGCGTCCCGGACGCATCGTGGCTCGCCGCGAGATCGACCTGCCCAGGCCGCGAGATCTCGAGATCACCTACTCCAGACACTTCACCGATCTCGTGCTCGAACTGCGCTCGAAAATCGGCGAAATCCGCACGTCCTGAAGGGGGCGCCATGGCACGCAAGAAAACCATCGAGGCGGTAGCTCCCTGGCTGCTGCTGGCAGTCTCCATCTTGTTGTGGCAGGTTGTGTGCAGCCTGTTCGATGTGTCGGAATTCGTGTTCCCGAGTCCCATTCAAATCGCCCGCTCGCTGTTCGAATTCGCGGTGCCGATCGCCGAGCACGCCTGGCGAACCTTCTGGACCACGATGGTCGGCTTCGCCATCTCGATCGTGGTGGGCGTGGTGCTGGGCTTCGTGATCGGCTCCTCGCGGCTGGCCTACGTGGCCATGTACCCGCTGATGACTGCCTTCAACGCGCTGCCCAAGGCGGCTTTCGTGCCCATTCTGGTGGTGTGGTTCGGCATCGGGGTCGGGCCGGCGATTCTCACCGCCTTCCTGATCTCGTTCTTTCCGATCATGGTCAACATCGCGACCGGGCTGGCAACGCTGGAGCCGGAACTCGAAGACGTGCTGCGGGTGCTGGGCGCCAAGCGACTCGACGTGCTGATCAAGGTCGGCCTGCCACGGTCCATGCCGTACTTTTTCGCTTCGCTCAAGGTTGCGATCACGCTCGCGTTCGTGGGCACCACGGTCTCAGAGATGAACGCCTCAAACGAAGGGATCGGGTACCTGCTGATCTCGGCCGGCTCGGCGATGAAAATGCCCTTGGCCTTCGCTGGCCTGGTGGTGATCGCGGCAATGGCGATGGCCATGTACGAGCTGTTCTCGTGGATCGAGCGCCACACCACCGCCTGGGCGCATCGCGGCCAGCCGTGAGGCCTGATCCGCGCTGCTCGCAGCCTTCGGCACGGTCATCTCGCTCAAGGTATAGCGGGGAGCTTGGTAGAAGCGGGTGTTAACGTTATTTCAAGTCACCGGGCAGCATCGAAATGCCTGCCAATTCCGTCCACCAAAGCGAGCACCATGGGCCAGCTCACCACCCACATTCTAGATACTTCTCTCGGCAAGCCCGCCGCCGATATGCGTATCGAACTGTTCACGATGGACGGCGCCCCGCGCCGGCTGCTCGAGCTGCGCTCGAACCTCGACGGGCGCTGCGCCGCGCCGCTGCTGTCGGGCGATGGCTTCAAGGTCGGGCGCTATCAGCTGGTCTTTCATGTCGGCGAATACTTGGCGGCGCAAGGCCTGGTTCTGCCAGACCCGCCGTTCCTCGACCAGGTGCCGCTTTCCTTCGGCATTGCCGATGTCCAGGCCCACTACCACGTACCGCTGCTGTTCTCTCCCTGGGCCTACAGCACCTACCGCGGCAGTTGAACTGACGGTCAATCGACCCGGCTGATCAGCCCGAAGGCCACCGGCAGACGCAGCAGGGTATCGAGCAGCACCTCGGTGGCGATCTGCGCATCGGCCGCGGTCATGGTCTCGTCCGGATGGTGGCTGATGCCGCCGTTGCCGCATCGCACGAACAGCATCGCCGACGGTGCGATGGCTGGAAACACCATCGCGTCATGGCCAGCGCCACTGGGCAGGTGGCGCACCGGCAGACCGCGCGCGGCGATCGCCTGCGCAAGGCAGTCCTGCAGCAGCGGATGGCAGGGTGCGGCATCGGCCACATACAAGGGTTCACTACGCAGCGCCACCTGCCGGCGCGCCGCGATCTGTTCACACGCAGCCTCGATTTCACCCATGGCGGCACAGCGCAGCGAATCACTGCCGCTGCGCACGTCGATGCTGAAGATCACATCCTGGGGGATCACGTTCACCGCACCCGGCAGGACCTGCAGGCGACCCACGGTGGCGACGAGTTCGGGCGTTGCACCGGCAATGCGCTCCACCGCGAGCACCATCTCGGCGGCCGCAGCGAGCGCGTCCTGGCGCGCGCCCATCGGCACGGTGCCGGCGTGCCCGGCCAAACCGGTGACGAACACCGTGCACCGCTGGGCGCCTGCGATGCCCGTGACCACGCCCAATGACAGGCCTTCGTTGAGCAGCACCGGGCCTTGTTCGATATGCGATTCGAGATAGGCCAGCGGTGCACGGGCACGCCGATCGATGGTCCGCCAGGCATCGGGGTCGCCGCCGAAGGCCACCAGCGCCTCGCGCAGGCTGACGCCTTGGGCATCGCGCGCATCGAGGCAGGCCGGATCGAAGCTGCCGGCCATCGCCTTGCTGCCGATCAGCGTCACGCCAAAACGCACCCCTTCTTCGTCGCCGAAGCCCACCACTTCGATCGCCACCGGCAGACGTCGGCCCTGACGGTTCAGTTCGGCGACGCAGGCGATGCCGGAAAGAATGCCGAACAGGCCGTCATAGCGGCCGGCATCGCGCACCGAATCAAGATGGGAGCCGATCATCACGACGGGGGAATCAGACCGTTCGCCGGCGTATGACCCCACGACATTGCCCAGCCCATCGAAGGCAGCCTGCATGCCGGCCGCCCGCATCAGACCGATCAGGTACTCGCCCGCGGCACGGTGCTGCTCGGTCAGGTAGGTTCGGGTCAACCGGGGCGCGTCTTCAGTGAAAGTGGCCAGCATGTCGGCCTGCCCGAGCAGCGCCAGGCCCAGCTTGTCGC
>JAYVOV010000707.1:0-2964 GCA_043757735.1 Burkholderiaceae bacterium | reverse complement strand
CGACGACGAGCTGGTCTGGTGATCAAGACCGGCGACATCTGGCTGGCCCAACTCGACCCGACGATCGGCAACGAGATCCAGAAAATCCGCCCTTGCGTCGTGATCTCATCTGACGAATTGAACGCGCATCTGCGCACCTTGATCGTGGTGCTTATGACCACCGGCTCCAGGCTGGCGCGGTTTCGCGTCCCGCTCACCTTCCAGGGCAAACAGGGTCTGATCGTGCTGGACCAGATCAGGCGCGCTCGATCGTGGGCGCCTGGTCAAGCGGCTGGGGGCGCTGCGGGCACCCACGCTGGCGGCATGATCGCCGCCACAACGACCGCGCTGGCGCCGCACTCGGTGCCGCGCCTGGGTCTGCTGGCGCCGGCCGGGCCCGCCTCGCGTGACCGCGGGCGCCACCATCAAAAACACAACCTGAAACAGCCAACCGATCCAAGGACACGCGACCGATGACCACCGCCCAGACCCAGTCCGCTGCCAGCACTTCGCCTGGCTCTGCCGCCGCTGAAGTGCCGCAGGAAGTGCTCTACGACACGAGCGAACACATCGCCACGATCACATTGAACGCGCCGCAGCGCATGAACACCCTGTCGCGTGCGCTGCTGCAACAGCTCAGCGCGTGGCTGCTGCGCGCCGACGCCGACCCGGACGTGCGCTGCGTGATCCTCACCGGTGCCGGCCGCGCCTTTTGCGCCGGCCTGGACGTGACCGCGCAGGCCAAGGGCAGCGGCATGATCGACACCTCGGCGCCGCCACGCACCTCGATCGATCTGCGCAATTCGCCGCCCACGGTGCTGCACGCCATGGAAAAACCGGTCATCTGCGCAATCAACGGCGGCGCCGCCGGCTACGGCATGGACCTGGCCATCGGCTGCGACATCCGGATCATGGCGCGTTCGGCCAAGTTGGCAGCGGCCTTCTGCAAGCGCGGTGTGCTGCCCGAGTCCGGCAGCACCTGGTATCTGCCGCGCATGATCGGCTGGGAAAAAGCCGCCAAGCTCATCTTCACCGGCCGCACGCTCAGCGCCGTCGAGAGTCTCGAATGGGGCCTGGCCTCAGAGGTGGTGGACGACGGCACGCAACTGACACGGGCCCGCGAACTGGCGCTGGAGATTGCCGCCAACGCGCCGCTGGCCGTGCAGGCTGCAAAGCGGATGATGCGCATGGGCTGGAACGAACCATTCCCCGAGCACGTTCACCATGTTTATCTGCAGCTGCTGCCCCTGATGCAGACCGCCGACGTCAAGGAGGGCATGAAGGCCTTCGTCGAAAAGCGCGCACCGCGATTCGAGGGGCGCTAAGAAGTTCTCGCAGAGCAATCCTGCCCGCGCCCCTTGCGCAACAAGAGCCGCCGTCCTTTTCGCCGCAGCAGTTCTATCAACGAGGTCCGAATGCGTGTCCTGATCACCGGCTTCGAGCCATTCGGCGGCGAGACCATCAATCCCTCCTGGGAAGTGTCCCGCTCCTTGGAGGGCGAATCAATCGGCGACGCGCGCGTGCGCACGCTGCGCCTGCCTTGCCGATTCATCGATTCGTCGGCGCTGCTGGCGCAGACACTGGCCAGCGATCCGGTGGACGTGGTGATCGCGCTGGGTCAGGCAAGCAAGCGCCACGATGTTTCGGTCGAACGTGTGGCAATCAACATCGACGACGCGCCGATGCCCGACAACGGCGGCGACGAACCCATCGACCGGGCAGTGGTGAGCGGCGCACCGGTGGCCTACTTCTCCACCCTGCCGATCAAGCGCATTGTCGCCGCGCTGCGCAGCCAGGGCATCCCTGCCTCGGTATCTCAAAGCGCCGGCACCTACGTGTGCAACCACGTCTTCTTCAGCCTGGCGCACCTGCTGGCCACCCGGCATCCGCAGACACGCGGCGGCTTCATTCATCTGCCGATGCTGCCGGTGCAGGCGGCGGCCCGGCCAGGATTCTCCAGTCTGTCGCTGGATACGATGGTGGCTGGCATTCGCGAAGCGGTGAGAGCGACGCTCGATCACCGTGCTGATGTGGTGATCGGCGGCGGGGCACTCGAGTAGCCGACGGGCCACAGGCAATCCGCAGGCGCAGATCTGCCGCCACAGCTTGCCGCGGAAAGGTCACAGTGTTACTGTCAATTTCCCGGTAATACATTTGTCAGCGATGGCCACCACACTCACCTCAAAAGGTCAGGTCACCATTCCCAAGGCGATCCGGGATGCCCTGAACCTGCAACCTGGAAGCGCGGTCGAATTCTCGGTCAATCGGGAAGGCGAAGTCGTGCTGAATCGCATCGACGCGCCGCGCGCGTCGGCACTGCGCAAGGACCGGTTCGCCGCAGTGCGCGGCAAGGCTACCGTCAAGTGGCGGACCGACGATCTGATGCGCATGCTGCGCGAATGAACCGCTTGAGGCGCGCGTGAAACACCTCCTGATCGTGGACACCAATGTCCTGGTGGATGTCCTCGAAGACGATCCTCAATGGGCCGAATGGTCAATCGGACAACTTCGCGCACAGTCGCAGGTCCACGCGCTGGCGATCAATCCCGTCATCTACGCTGAATTGGCACTTGCCTTCACGAGCCTGGAAGCACTCGATTGCGTCGTTACCCGCCTCCAGCTCGAATGGCTCGAGCTGCCACGCGCAGCACTGTTTCTGGCTGGCAAAGCGTTCGCGCGATACCGGCGGGCGGGTGGCAGCAAGCGCAACGTGCTCGCTGATTTTTTCATTGGCGCACAAGCGGCCGTTGAATCCTGTCCAATCCTGACCCGCGACCCGAAGCGCTACGCCAGCTACTTTCCAACAGTCCGCCTGATCACGCCGCAAACATAGCGGACCGCTCGCCACCTGCGGCCCACCTGTGGCCCGCCCGGAGATCATCATGCTCACTCAGCATCAGAAGGCTCAGCAGTTCAAGTCGCTGCACGAACGCCCGGGCCTGTTCATCAGCAAAGGCTATCGCGATGGTCAACTGGGCATCGACG
>JAYVOV010000706.1:0-2977 GCA_043757735.1 Burkholderiaceae bacterium | reverse complement strand
GCACCAGCAGCTGCCCCGCCTTCACGCGGTCGGTATCGTCGGCCAGTACCACAGTGACGGTGCCTGCCAGCTGCGGCGTGATCTGCACCACGGTCGCCTGCACGTAGGCGTTGTCGGTGCTTTCGTAATGGCTCAGAACCAGCACGTAGTAGACGCCATACGCGATAGCCGCCACGGCAACCACCAGGAAAACGACCAGCATCGCCCGCCTGCGGCGCGGGTTACCGTTCGGGACTGGGGCGCTCGGGGGCGCGCTCGGGGGGGCGCTCGGGGGTGCGTTCATCGACTCGTCCGGTATCACGGTTTGGTGGCTTGGCGCGCCGACGGGCCTGGCACATCCGCCGCGTATCCGCCGCCGAGCGCTCGGATCAGGCCGAATTGGGCATCGAGCAGGCGCGCCCGCAGGTCATTGGCCAGTTGCCGCTGCGCGAGCACGCCGCCTTCGGCGGCCAGAACCGCCAGCCGGTTGCCAACACCACTGCGGTAGCGTTGCAGCGCCAATTGCTGCAGCGACTCGGCGATCTGGCTGGCCTGCGCCTGCTCAGGCTGCTGGCGCGCAATCGCACGCAAAGTCCCGAGCTGATCGGCTACCTCGCGCACCGCATCGAGCAGCACCTGGTTGTAGGACTCGATCGCGGCGTCGAGCTCGGCCTGTCGCGCCTGCAGGTTGGCGCGCAGACGCCCCCCCTCGAAGATCGGCAGGCGGATGGCCGGACCCGCGCTGGCCTGCAGGCTGCCCGGCCGCAGCAGGCGGTCCAAGCCGATACTGGTCACGCCGACCAGCGCGATCAGGTTGATGTTCGGATAAAAGAGCGTCCGCGCCACCATCACATCCTGGACCGACGATTCGACACGGCTGCGCGCCGCGGCCAGGTCGGCACGCCTGCCGACCAGATCGGCGGGCACGTCCGCCGGCACTGGTAAAACCATCAGCGCCGGCAGTTGCGGCGCCAGCGGCTCGAGCGCCGCTGGCGGCTGAGCACTCAAGGCCGCGAGGGCATTGCGCGCCAGCCCGATCGAATCCTCGAGCGCTGCCGACTGAACCCGGATCTCGGCGACGCCGGCCAGCGCCTGCTGGCGCACCATCGCGTTGTCCAGGCCGGCGGCAACCCGCTGGGTCAGCAGCGCCGCGGTCTGTTCGCGCTGGGCCAGCACTGCCCGCAAGATCTCGCGCTGCTCGATCAGCCGTGCCAATTGCAGGTAGGTTCGGGCGACCTGACTGGCCAGCAGCGCACGCGCCGCGTCGACTTCGGCGCGCGCTGCCCGCTGCGCGCCAAGCGCGGACTCGAGCGCCGCCTGATTGCGTCCAAAAAAATCGAGCTCCCAGCTGAAGGCGCCCTGTACCGTGCCCAGATTGCGGACCGCTCCAGCGAGCGCCACCGGCACCAGCCCGTACTCCGAGAACCGCTGCCGATTGAGATCGATGGCCCCATTGACCTGCGGTGCGAAGGCGGCGCTGGCCTGGTCAGTCAGCGCCTGCGCCCGGGCCAGTCGCGCTCGAGCAAGCTTCAAGCCTGGCGCGCCGTCAATCGAGCGTTCGATCAGTCGGGTCAGCTGTTCATCGCCAAGTTCACGCCACCAGTTCAGCGCCACCGGTTCCATCGCCACGCCGGCATTAAAGCCGATCGACTCAGGTGGCGTCATCGCGGCCGGCGGTACCGGTCTGCCGGGGTTGGCGCAGCCAACCGCCAGCAGCGACAGGGCCAGCGCAGCCAGCGGGCCGATGGCGCGTCGCAGTCGGAAAATTGCTTGTTCAAGCTTTAATTGCATAGGCAAGCATATGGACGTATGCAGTGTTCTGAAGCCGCGCTCAGCGTGCCTGGCGTACCGCGTCGGCGTTGACCAGCATCCGTCGAAGCAGATCCTTGAGAGTTTCCCATTCCGGCCGAGTGAAACCCGCCAGATAGCCGTTGAGCACTTCCGCAATGGCTGGCGGCACCTTGTCGGCCGCACGTTCGCCTTCGGCAGTCAATTCTATGTTCACCACCCGGCGGTCGGCCGTTGAGCGGACCCGTCGGCAAAGGCTCTTCGCCTCGAGGCGGTCGAGCATCCGGGTCATGGCGCCGGCATCGGCCTGACACTCGCGGGCGAGTTCAGACAACGTCACCGCCGCCCCCAGGCGCAGTTTGAACAATGGCACCCATTGCGCATTGGTCAGCCCGTGCGGCTCGAGCCGGGTATCGGTGGCCTGCGCCATGCCGCTCAGAACGCGGCGCATCAGATAGCCCACGCTCTCGTCGGCCGAGTATTTATCGGGGCGATAGAAGCGGGCAGGCGCTCGGGCTCGGGACGCAGCCCGGGGCTCGGTGTTGGGCTCAGGGCTGGACTTGATGCTGGTCACCAGACAGTGCTCGCTCAGGGTTTGATGTAGGCAAAACCCTCGCGCGCCTGCAGGCGGCCCACCCGTACCACGCCCGACGGCGTGAACGCCGCCTCGAGAATGAACTGGTCTGTGCGCAGGCTGCGGTTCTTCAGAGTGATCTCGCAGACCTCGAAGGCCACGCCTCGCGCCTTCAGCGCGGCGACCAGCGGCGCGTATTCGGTGCCGCTCTTGCTGTCGCGCGCACCCTCCATAAGGAGGTCGACACCGCTGGCATGGGTCACGACGACAATGCGAGTGTCAGGCGCGACATCGAGGTGATTGCGGATATTGCGCAAGCCCTTGACCCCCTGGGTCTGCGCATCGTCGATGTGATAAACAACACTGTCCTGAGCATGGGCAAGACCGCCGGAGCACACCAGCGCAAGCACCACCATGACCGCTCGAAAAAATCGCATCTGAGTTTCTCCCGTCACCACCACACACAGTGGCACGTTACCGCACATTAGTCGCCAGGGCGTATTCCGTATTTCTTCACGACCGCTGCCCACCGAGCCATTGTGGATCGAGGAAACGGCTGAACGCCTCTGGAGCAAGGCCATGAGCACTACATGGCGTTTCATGCGGGTCGATGTATTTACCCGATCGGCGCTGCTC
>JAYVOV010000705.1:0-2983 GCA_043757735.1 Burkholderiaceae bacterium | reverse complement strand
AGTGTCCGAGATGTCGGTCGGCCAGCTCGAAGCGCGCACGCAGGCGGGCGCGCATCTTCTCGACGTGCTCCTCGTCGGACCAGAGCGCGGCGGCCGCTGCCTGCACGGGTGACGGCGTGCAGGCAGTGCCATTGAGGCGGACACGGTTGAGCGCTGCGATGACATTGGCGGCGCCGACCACGAACCCCGAACGCATGCCGGCCGCGCTGGACCGTTTGGACAATGAATGCAGCACGAGCACGTTGTCGAGCCAGCGCTCGGAGCTGTCCATGCCAGCCAGGACATCAAGCGCGCCAATCGGTGGCGCACGGTCGTAGAGCTCGGCATAACACTCGTCGAAAACCACCAGAAACCCGTACTGGCGCGCCAGCAGAACCGCCTGGCGCATGCGCTCCGCAGAAATGACCTGCCCCTCCGGATTTGACGGCGAGCACAGGTACAGGATGGACGTGCTGGCCAGCGTGTCCGCATCAACGCCGTCGAGGTCGATCGCGAATTCGGGAAACCCGCCGTGCGGCAGATAGCGCGGCTCGGCGCCGGCCATGATCGCGGCCACCCGGTAGGTCTGGTAGAACGGATTGGGCATCAGGGCGATCGCTGCAGCCCTGGACGGGCTCACCGCGATCGAAGCCGCCAGATACAAGGCCTCGCGTGTGCTGGCTACTGACGAGAGTTCGCGCTCCACCTTGATCCGTCCGCGGGCGGCCGGGAAACGGCGATCAACGTACCCGGCCGCGGCCGCCAGGAGCTCTGGCGAACCCAATGCCGGCGGGTATCGATTCCATTCATGGGCATGGGCGGCTACCGTGTCGGCCAGCAGCGCCGGCGGGGAATCCTGCGGCTCGCCGACATGCATCAGGATCGGCTTGAACGCTGGGTCGGGCACGATGTCCGCGATCAGCGCATCGAGCCGGCGAAATGGCGACTCGAAGCGGTCGATGCGTTCGTTCAGTTGCAGTGCCATGGAATCAATAACCTCCTGGAAAGTCGTGAAACGGGCTTTTACAGCGGACCCGGTCGCCAGTTACCGTGGAAGCCGGCAGGCACCCGGCTGCTCAGATGTGCCAGGGCGATCGGACCGCGCGCGATATCCAGGGCCTCGAACACCGCCAGGTCTGAACGGTTTTCGGCTCCGCGATGAACCGCGCACACCACCCAGCCGTCGCCCTCGGGCGCGGACTCTGTGCGCGGCACGAAGATCGGCTCGCCACAGTGATCGCCATCGGCCGGCATCCAGCTTTGCGAGTGCCCGCTGGTCAGGTCGTAGTGGACCAGCCCGTCGGCGGTCGATCGGCCACGCAGGGAATCGGCCACGTTGCCGCTGACAATCCAGCCGTGACGGTAGGCGGCCATGCAGAAACGCTCGTCGAAGCGAGGGAATTCACCAGCCCGGTCGTCGAGCTGCCGCTCGCTCAACCCCAAGTTTGCGCCGTTCGGATCGATCGTCCAACGGAACAGGCGCGCAGCAGGCGCCTCTTTGCTCGTCGGCCTGCCATCGGGCAAAGGGAAGAGCGGCGCGACGTCGTACTTCATCACGTCGAGCACGACGCTGCCGTCGTCGGTCTCGAAGTGATTCATGGGATGGAACACATAGCACGGCGGGGCATCGAACCACCGCGTGTCGGTCAGCGGTCGATTGCGCGGAATCATCGCGATCCGGGTGCCCTTGTCAGGTTCCCAGGCATACGGCGGGCGACCCGACACCGCCCGGTCCATTGATCCGGTCAAAGGAAACACCGGCAGGATGATCCAATTCCGGGTGACGGCGAAGTCGTGAATCATGCTTGCATAGGGCAGTTCGAGCATGTCCGCACGAGTGATCCGGCCGCTGCGATCGGCGACCTGAATGCTGGCAAAGGGACTGAACCGGCCTTTTGCGCTGTAGCCGAAGAAAATCATCTCGCCGGTCAGCGGATCAAACTTGGGATGCGCGGTGAACGGGCCATTCAGGCCATCGCCGAAAGTCTCATAGCCGCGCGCTGCCAGCGTGGCGGGATCGAGCGCGAACGGCGCATGCTGTTCCTCCAATGCCAGCAGCCGGCCGGCAAACCAGACAATGCTGGTATTGGCCACCGTGGAATTGAGCCGAACGATTCGCGGATCGGACACCGCCGGGTTGCCGAAAGACCCGGACAGCCCCTCGCCCTCGGCATGCTCGAGCGCCCACTTGGGCGTATGCACCCAGCGGTTGCGATACGAGACACGTGAATTCTCAAGATGGAACGCGTGGATCATGCCGTCACCGGCAAACCAATGGTAATGACCGCGCGGCGCAAATTGCGGATTGGGTCCGTTGCGATACAAGGTGCCGCAGAGATCCGCCGGAATCTCACCGGTGATCGGCAGGTGATCGGCCTGTGCCTCAGTGTTGACCGGCGCGTAGTACCCGCGCAGGAACGGGTTGTCAGTGGGAAAGGGTTTGGACATGGCGACAACTCCGCTGCACAACGTGGCACAAATGGGGCTGTGCGAACTCTACCCGTCCGTGCAATGACATGCACATGACGCGAGCGAAAGGCCAGCTCGAGTTCTCAAGTCGGCCCAAATGCAATAGCCTTTGAGCATGAAGGGGGCGGCGCAGCCATTCCGAACGCGCCGGCCCGCTTCTCAGCTTGTTGGATTTCTGGCTTTTTAGACCCCCGGACTGGACCTCACCATGCGCCCGACACCAACACTTCTCTGGCTGGGCTGCATTTTCGCCAGCGCCCAGGCCTTCGCGCAATCGGCGCCGGTGCCCGCGCCTAGCACCGCCCGGGGCACGCTGCTCTACGATACTCACTGCATCGCTTGCCACACCACCGAAGTGCACTGGCGTGGACGCAAACTCGTCACTGATTGGCCGAGCCTGAAAGAGCAGGTTCGCCGTTGGCAGGCCGTCCAGCAGCTGAACTGGGGCGAAGAAGACATCGTACAGGTCTCCCGACACCTGAACGGCCTGTTCTACAAGGTCAAGGAAACCGGCGCGGTTGGCCAGTCGGCGGCA
>JAYVOV010000704.1:0-2989 GCA_043757735.1 Burkholderiaceae bacterium | reverse complement strand
CGGCTGGCCGTCCCGCCTGGACCCGCATGTCGCGCAGCAGCTCGCGGGCGGGCTTGATCGGGCCTGGGGTGACAACGCTCTTCTGCGTCGCGTCCTCGCGGTCGGCCGCCGTGCGCATCATGCGCAGGCCCTCGTCGCGCGCGCCCTCGGCGAACGCTGCCCACGCACACGCCGCGCCGGGATCGCCGCCAGATGCTCGCCCACGACCTTCTGGATGCCCAGGATCTCGTCGAGGATGGTGCGGTTCGACACGATCGAATCCGCCCACAGCCCGAGCCGCCTGAAGAGGTGCGACGGCAGGTGCAGCGCGTGCGGGGCCGAGGGCGCGATGTCGCGATAGCGATAGGCCGCCGCGAGTCCGCGCCTGGCCAGTGCCGGATAGTCGTGGTGTGGATCAGGTAGTGCACGATGCCGGGGTACAACCCGCGCGGCACCGGCGCGGCGCGGTCTGCTTCAGATGTAGGCGCGCAGGCCGATCGGCATGCGCCGCAGGGCGATCGCCATGTTCAGGCGCGATTGTTCGCTGGGTGACAGCAGAAAATGTGCCATCGGGGTCACCACCGCGTCTTCGAACTCGGCATGGCGGTCGTAGCGTTCGGCCAGATCGGTGAGCTTGCCGGGGTCGATGCGCGCCGGTTTGCCTTTGGCGATTCTGCGCAGCTCGGGCGTGATCTGATCCCAGAGAGCCTCCAGGTCGTGGTGCTCCTGCTTGAGCCGGTGCTCGATCGCCTTGAAGGTTTCGATGTCGGCGCTGGTGCCGGCCCGCTCGAGCATGGGCCACAGCTCGTGCTCTTCTTCGCGGTGATGAGCCAGCACGGTGCTTTCGTAGAATCGTACGATGCTGTCGGCCAGCTTGGCTGCGGCAGCGCTCGGATCACCTTCGCCCAGCATTTCTGCCAGCGCGCGCATCATGCCCATGCGTTCATGGATGCGGGCATGGCAGCCGGAAAAGAGCAGCATGGGGTCGGGGTCTGCGACGCTGGTGGCTTGGGTCGGTGATGGGCTCTGCGCGGCCATGGCGGTCTCCAGAAGGCTTGGCGGATGCCTTCACTGTAGGAACACCTCCCGCCAGGAACAATGACAATCCTCAAGCTGCCGCGCTTCAGTGGAAATCACGGCTCCGGGTCTGCAGCTGCCCGAGCAGCTCGGAGTGATCGACCACCCGGCGTGCGATCAGGTGCGTCACCTGGCCGCCGGTGTGCTGATCGGATTGCCACACGCCATAGACTGTCATGAGCTGGGCCCCCAGCACTTCGCGGCGATAACGATCCAGCGTGTCGGGCCAGATGATGATGTTGACCGTGCCGGTATCGTCTTCGAGCGTCACGAAGACCGTGCCTTTGGCGGTTCCGGGCCGCTGGCGATGGGTGACCAGGCCACTGGCCCGGGCGAGCCGGCCCGTGGGGTAGTCGCGCAAGGTGGCGGCGGGTTCGACCCGAAAGCGCGCCAGCATCGGGCGCAGCAGCGCCAGGGGGTGGCGCCCCATCGGCAGGCCGATCGACTGGTAGTCGGCCACGATGTCTTGTGCTTCGCTGGGCTCGGGCAGCACCGGCGTGGGCTCGTCGAAGCGGGCATCCTGGAGCAGTGCCGGCAGCGGCTGCACCGCGGCTACCTCCCAGTGAGCGGCGCCACGGTGCCCGGCCAGCTGCACCAGTGCGCCGCTATGGGCGAGCGCCTGGAGGTCACGCCGATCGAGACTGGCGGCGCGAGCGAGGTCTTCGACGCTGTCGAAAGCGAAGGCGTCGGCGCCGTCTGCCTGCAGGCGTGCCGCGCGCGCCTGCACCAGCCGCAGGGCGCCTGGCGCGGACAGCCCGCGCACCCGGTTCAGGCCCAGCCGCACCGCGGGCTGACTGCGTCTGTCGTGCGCTGAGCGCGGATCGAAAGCAGGTTGGTCAGGTGGCTCTTCCAGGGTGCAGTCGATTTCGCTCACCAGGACATCGACCGCATGCACGTCGATGCCGTGTTCGCGCGCATCGCGCACCAGTTGCGCCGGCGCGTAAAAGCCCATCGGCTGGCTGTTGAGCAGGGCGGCCAGGAAGGCGGCCGGCTCGTGGCGCTTGATCCAGCAGCTCACATAGACCAGCAGCGCGAAGCTGGCAGCATGGGACTCTGGAAAGCCGTATTCGCCGAAGCCCTGGATCTGCTTGAACAGGCTCTCGGCGAAGTCGCGCTGATAGCCGCGCGCCAGCATGCCGTCGACCACCCGGGCTTCGAATTTTTCGAGGCCGCCCTTGCGTCGCCAGGCGGCCATTGCCCGGCGCAGGGCATCGGCCTCGCCGGCCGAGAAGCCGGCGGCCAGCATGGCGATCTGCATCACCTGTTCCTGGAAGATGGGGATGCCCAGCGTGCGCTCGAGTGCGGGCTTGATCTCCTCGCGCGGATAGACCACCGGTTCAAGGCCCTGGCGCCGGCGCAGGTAGGGATGCACCATGCCGCCCTGGATGGGACCGGGGCGCACGATGGCGACCTCGATCACCAGATCGTAGAAGCAGCGTGGTTTGAGGCGCGGCAGCATCGTCATCTGGGCGCGCGACTCGATCTGGAATACGCCCACCGTGTCGGCGCGGCCGATCATCTCGTAGGTGGCTGGATCTTCGGCCGGAATGTCCTGGATGCGAAACAGCTGGCCGCGCCGATCGCCGATCAGGCTCAAGGCACGCCGGATTGCCGAGAGCATGCCCAGTGCCAGCACGTCGACCTTGAGCAGGCCCAGGGCGTCGAGGTCGTCTTTGTCCCACTGGATGACGCTTCGGTCGGCCATCGAGGCGTTCTCGACCGGCACCAGTCGGGTGAGCTTGTCGCGCGCGATCACGAAACCACCGGTGTGCTGCGACAGATGGCGGGGAAAACCGGCAAGCACCGAGGTGATCTCGGCCCAGTGCTGCACCGTGGGTGATTGGGGGTCGAAGCCGGACTCGGTCAGTCGGTCGATGTTGATGCGTTTGCCGTCCCACCACTGATGCGAGCGCGAGACCCGGTCGATGCGCTG
>JAYVOV010000703.1:0-2993 GCA_043757735.1 Burkholderiaceae bacterium | reverse complement strand
CAATGCTGGTCGTGCTGCTGGCGCTGAGCCTGTTCCCCCAGCTGACGGTATTTCTGCCCAATCTCGTTTTCGGTCCGTAACAGACACCATGCGTTATCGAGCGGCGGTGCTCCACCAGGTCGGCCAGCCCCTGGTCATCGAAGAGGTCGAGATCGGCGACCTTCAACAAGGCGACGTGCTGGTGCGCATGGGCGCAAGCGGCCTGTGTCACACCGATCTCGAGGTGATGCAGGGCGCCCTTGCCTACCCGCTGCCGATCGTGCTCGGTCATGAGGGAGCGGGCGTCGTGGAACGTGTCGGCGCGGGCGTCACACGAGTCAAGCCGGGCGACCATGTGATCTGTTCCTGGAACCCGCATTGCGGGCACTGCTTCTACTGCGAGCGCTCCCAGCCCATTCTCTGTGAGCCCTTCACCCGCCATCAGCCGGCCGGCCACATGCTCGACGGCGGCACTCGATACCGCCTGGGCGGCAAGCCGCTTCATCACTTTTCGGTCATTTCTTCGCACGCCGAATATGCGGTTGTGCCGGAGAGCGGCGCCATCGCTGTGCCGAAGGAAATCCCCTTCGATCGTGCCTGCCTGATCGGCTGCGGCGTGATGACCGGATTCGGCGCGGTGTCGCGGCTTGCCCGGGTGGAGGCCGGGACCCATGTCGCCATCATCGGCTGCGGGGCGGTCGGCTTGAATGCAGTGCAGGCCGCCGCCTTCGAGCAGGCCGCGCGGGTGATTGCGATCGATCGCGATCCTGCCAAGCTCGCCCTGGCGCGGCAATTCGGCGCCACCGAAGGTCTGCTGGCCGACGCCGACACAGTCGCCACGGTGCGAGCACTGACCGAAGGGCGCGGCGTCGACTATGTATTCGAGTGTGCGGGCGGCGAGTCGGCGCTGCAGCTGATGTACGACGTCGTCAGACCGGGTGGCCAGGCGGTGATACTGGGCAAGGTCAACGTTGATCAGAAGGTATCGCTGCGGTTCGGGTCGATGATGGGCGAGAAGCGGGTGACCCGCTCCAGCTACGGTGGTGCGCGCCCGCAGCGCGACTTTCCATGGCTCGCCCAGGCCTACCTGGACGGCAAGCTGAAACTCGACCAGCTGATCTCGATGCGCCTGCCCCTCGAACGCATCAACGATGGTTTCGATGCGATGGTGCGCGGCGAGGTGGTACGCGCCGTTGTGACCATGCCAGCCTGATCGGCGCCCAATGGCTCACCCGCCGATGCAGCCGGGATGGCTCGAGCAGACCCATCGCCAGCTTGCTCTCGGCGACTTCGCACTCGAAAGCGGAGAGGTCATTGGCGATATCGTGCTTTCGTATGTGGTGCACGGTTCGCTGGAACGCCGCCAGTTGCCGACATTGCGGGTCCGGTCGGCGGCGGTCGACCCCTGATGTCCGGCGCAGTTGCGCCAGTCCAGGCGTTTGGCTTATCGCCGGTGACGGGCGATCGAGCCATTTTCGAGCCTCGAAGACGGCGGCTCACAAGTGGGATGTGATCCCAAGTTTTCCCCTCCAGTCCAGCCTATGGTGACGTCATGATTTGAGAAAATTTCAATAGGTTGCGATTTACAGCTTCGCGAGCACCGTGGTGCTGGCCTGGACGGTGCGCGGTGGTGATAAAAGTTCAGCACTCGCACGCCGCCGAGTTCCTTGCCACCGCCGGCGCACCGCAATCGTGTGCTGCGGGTGTGCGGTTTTCCTCGAAAGCTGTGATCGCCGAGCTCTCTCTGTATCCCGTGCTCGGCAGGCTTCCGGAACCAAAACTCGCCCACAGATTCTTCTGACGAACCGAAATTCCTATCCTCTTTCAACTTCAAACTGAGGGAAGTAAACCCGTCACTTCATACCTTCATGCGGCCCTTGGAGTGTTCAAATCGACTACCCCGACACCGCACCTGCAGGGTGATTCGCCGTCACCGTCAACCCGAGCGAATTCGTCCATTACATCAACAGCTTGGCGTCGTCCGCGTGGAGTGACTCACGATTCAGGAGTAAGCAATGAAGGTCGCGATCATTGACGACACGCAGATGAATGTGACGATGCTTGAGCATCTAGTGCGCAAATTGCCGGATTGTGAGTCGGTGTGCTTTACCGACCCCGTTGCCGGGTTGGAATGGTGCTTGGTGAACGAGCCTGATCTGGTGATCGTTGATCACATGATGCCGGTGCTGAGCGGCACTGTGCTGGTGGAGCGGTTTCGGGTCCGCCATGCGGATGTTCCGGTGCTCATGATCACCGCCAACCATGAGACCGCCTTGCGGCATCAGGCCCTGCAGCTCGGCGTCACCGATTTTCTCAACAAACCCATGGACCACATTGAGTTTCTGGCGCGGGCCAAGAACATGCTGGCCTTACGTGCCAGTCACAAGAAGCTGGCCGACCATGCCACCTGGCTGGCGGACGAGGTGCGCAAGGCCACCGAAGTCATTGTTTCTCAAGCGCGTGAGACGATTTTTTGCTTGTCCCGGGCCGCCGAATATCGTGACCCCGAGACCGGCGCACACATCTTGCGCATGGCACATTACTCGCGGCATATAGCCCGTCAGATGGGTCTGTCGATCGCGCAGCAGGACTTGCTGTTGGCGGCGGCGCCCATGCATGACATTGGCAAGGTGGGCACGCCCGACATGATCCTGCTCAAACCCGGCAGGTTGAGTGAGGTAGAGTTCGCCATCATGAAGCAGCATGCCGTCTTCGGTTATCAAATATTGGTCGCCGGCAGTTCGCCCTTGATGCAGGTGGCTGCGGAAATTGCCCACACCCACCATGAAAAATTTGACGGCAGCGGCTACCCGCGCGCGCTGGTAGGGGAGGCTATTCCCTTGTTTGGACGCATCGTCGCGGTCGCGGATGTGTTCGATGCCTTGACTTCGGAGCGGCCTTACAAAAAAGCCTGGGGTATCGAGCAGGCCCTGGCGTTTCTGCATGAAGGCAAAGGCAAACACTTTGATCCGGCCTGCGTGGATGCCTTCCTGTGCGAGTGGGACGAGGTGCTC
>JAYVOV010000702.1:0-2999 GCA_043757735.1 Burkholderiaceae bacterium | reverse complement strand
CGACCACGCCCAGGCGAAAGGCTTCCTGTGCATCGAATTTGCGCGCCGACACCAGCAGGTCCAGTGACGCCGACAGGCCAGCCAGGCGCGCCAGCGTGTAACTGATGCCATGCTCGGCGATCAGGCCGCGGCGCGCGAACGCGGTGGTGAACTTGGCGTCGGCCGAGGCGAAGCGCTGGTCGCAGTAAAGCGCGTAGACCAGACCCAAGCCAGCGCAGGCGCCATTGATGGCGGCGATGATCGGCTTGGGCACTGCAGGAAAGTACGAGTGCGTGGTCTGGTAGTCGGGGCTTGAATGGGGATCGAAGGGTGCGCCAGGGGTGGCTTCGGTCGCGCCCGCGCGTCCGGTGGCGCTGATCGTGCTCAGGTTGTTCATGTCCGCGCCAGCGCAAAAGCCCCGGCCAGCACCGGTGAGCACGATCACCCTGACACCTGGGTCGTCGGTTGCGGCGCGCATCGCGGTGCGCAACTCGTTGCCCATCGTGCCGGTATACGCATTCAGGCGGTCGGGCCGATTCAAGGTGATGGTGGCGATACGCTCGGACGCGTCGTACAGGATCTCGGTGTAGCTCATGGTCTCGTCTCCTATGGATGCTTCTATGGCTGGTGGAATTCTGTGGATCGGGCAAGGATCCCGGCGGGCCTTCGGCCTACCAAGTGTCGATGAAGTTGCGTTTGCGGCCCTCGCGCCTTGGCGGCTTGGGCACCGAGCGCAGGCCGCGCATGATCCAGTGGCGAGTCTGCGCCGGGTCGATCACGTCGTCGATCTCGAGATGGGTTGCCATATTCAGCGCCTTGCCGTTTTCAAAGGCCTGAGCCACCATCTTCTGGAAGTAGGCCTCGCGTTCGACCGGATCTGCGATGGCCTCCAATTCTTTGCGAAAACCGAGGCGGACCGAACCCTCGATGCCCATGGCGCCGAACTCGCCGCTCGGCCATGCGATCGTGAAGAACGGGGTTGCGAAGCTGCCCGCGGCCATCGCCTGCGCGCCCAGCCCATAGCCTTTGCGCAGGACCACGGTGAAGACGGGCACGGTCATGCTCGCGGCCGTGACGAACATTCGTGACACTCGCCGCACCGTAGCAGACTGCTCTGCCTGCGGGCCGACCATGAAACCGGGCGTGTCGCACAGCGAGATCACCGGCAGATCGAAGGCATCGGCGAGCTGCAGGAAGCGGCCCGCTTTTTCTGCCGCTTCGGCATCGATCGCACCACCGAGATGACCCGGATCGTTGGCGATCAGTGCGAAAGGTTCACCCTCTATGCGCACCAGCGCAGTCACCATGCCCAGGCCATAGCCACGCCGCAGTTCGAGCACTGAATCGTCGTCGCAGAGGGTGTCGATGACCTGGCGGATGGCGTAGACGCGCAGGCGGTTTTCGGGGATGAGATGGCGCAGCAGGCGCGCGTCCTGCGCTTGCCAGTGCGCGCGCGGCCCTTGGAAGTACGACAGGTACTGGCGGGTGGTGGCCACCGCTTCGGCCTCGTCGCGGACCGCGATGTCGACCACGCCGTTGGGCACCTGCACGGACATAGGGCCCACTTCCTGCGGCCGATACTTGCCCAGCCCGCCGCCTTCGATCATTGCCGGGCCACCCATGCCGATGCAGCTGGTGGCGGTGGCGATGATCACGTCGCAGCAGCCCAGCAGCGCGGCGTTGCCGGCGAAGCAGTAGCCGTTGACGATCCCCACCCGTGGCACCAGGCCGGACATTCTGGCGAAATGATGAAACGTGGTGAGATCGAGCCACGCCACGCCCGGCCAGTCGACGTCGCCCGGGCGGCCACCGCCGCCTTCGGCAAACAGCACGACCGGCAGCCGCCACTGTTCGGCCAGCTGCAGCACGCGGTCGGTCTTCTTGTGGTTGAGAAACCCTTGTGTGCCGGCCAGCACCGTGTAGTCGTAGGAGAGCACCAGACAGCGCGCGCGTTCAGCCTCGCAGTGCTGGCCGTTGATCGTGCCGATGCCGGTGATGATGCCGTCGCCGGGGGTATTGCGATACAGGTCGTCCAGCGTCCGCCGGCTCCACTGCGCGGCGATCGCGAGCGCGCCGTATTCGACGAAACTCCCGGCGTCTACGAGGTCGGCAACATTCTCGCGGGCGGTCCGCGCGCCGGTGGCATGGCGTCGTGCCACTGCGGCGGGACGGGCGCCGTCGAGGCCCATCGCATGGCGCGCAATCGACTCTGCCAGGTCGGGGCGGATGCGGTCTGGGTCAAAAGCCTTTTCGGCCGCGTCCTGCGCCGCCGCGACATCGGCGGCCTCCAGCAGCACCAGGAGATCGTCGGGTGCAACCGTCTGCCCGACGGCGACGCAGAGCTCGCGGACAATGCCGCTGACCCCCGCTTCGAGCACATGCTGCATCTTCATCGCTTCCAGGACGACCAGCGCGGCGCCCTTGGCCACTGCCTGACCGCGCTGTGCTTCGAACGAGATGACCGTGCCGTGCATCGGCGCCAGCAGCCCGGCGAGTCCTTCGGCCAGAGCCGGTGCGACGTGCTGGCTGGCTTCGGCGGTTGCAGCGGCTTCGGCGGTTGCAGCGGTTGCAGCGGTTGCAGCGGTTTCGGCCGAAAGGCCGCTGGCCTCGATCAACGCCGCGGCGTTCGCTTCGATGAATCGGGTGTGCACCGAGAAATTCGACAGTTCGGGTCGCGCCAGCAGGCTGCGCAGCAGCGGCAGCGAGGTCGCGACACCTTTGACCACGAATTCACTCGCGGCACGGCGTGCGCGACGCAGCGCGGCTTCGAATCCGCCCGCCGGTGCATGGACGATCAGCTTGGCGAGCAATGAATCGTAGGCGGGGCTGATCACCGCGCCGGCAAAGCCGCAGCCATCGACCCGAATGCCCGGCCCAGCGGGTGGCTCATATACCTGCAGAGTGCCGACCGCGGGCCGAGCGCTGCCGTCGGGCTGAAGTTGTTCGGCATTGATGCGCAGCTGAATTGCATAGCCGAGCGGTGCGGGAATCTGCGACTGGACGAGGCCCAGCTGCGCAAG
>JAYVOV010000701.1:0-3013 GCA_043757735.1 Burkholderiaceae bacterium | reverse complement strand
TCTTTGGCCAGGCCGGTCGGGGATCCCGCATGGCGGGCGGCGGTGTTGCTGGTCCAGCCATTGGCGCGCAGCACTGAACGCTGTTCGGGCGTCATCTGGCTGTAGCTCTCCCAGGTGGCGATCCGCTCATCTTTGTCGAGTGTCTTTGCCAGGCGATAGTTGTTGCGAGCCATTCGGCGCTGCTCCGGCGACAGCGAGGCCCATTCCCGGATGCGAGCCTGCGCCTTGGACCGTTCAGCCGGGTTCATGGAGGGCATCTTCTCGGTCAGCGCCAGCCAGGACCGCTTCTTGGCCAGCGGCAGGCCGTTCCATTTGGGCTCGAGTGGCGCCAGGGTTTCGCGCTGAACTGCGTTCAGTTCGCTCCAGAGCGGCTGGGCAAGCTCGACCAGCGAAGGACGGGCTGCGGGCGCGGGTTCAATGGCGCGCCCCGGAGTGGTAATCAGGCCGAGTCCGGCAGCAAGCACCAGGGGCGACATTACAGCCAGGCATGCCCGGACCTTCATCAGGCCGAACGGCAGGCGGCGGAAGATTTGGCGGACTGTCATGCTTACCGTGGCCGAGCGCGGCTCACTGTCGGCTATTTTTCAGGAAAACGCCGAAACCACGGTCTGTGTAGGCCGCAAGGGGTACTTCATCGGTCAGCACTGCGGTATCGATCTCGGCGATCTCGTCGGCGGTTTCGGTGTCGTTCCACACAGAAATAGCCATCAGCCCGAAGGCCACCACCATCATCGGCACCAGCGTGACGCCCAGACGCCACCACAAGGGGTGCTCGCCGGGAGACAAACGCAGACCGCCGACGCCCGCTGCACTTGGCGCGAACTGCACCTCTGTGGTGCGCTGCCGGGCCAGTGCCGCATTTCGCGCCACCTCGAGTCGGTGCGTGACGCGATAGGGCAGCCGAGCGGCCGATTCGTCAAGTGTATTGCGCAGCGTCTGTGCGAATTGCTGTTCATTCATGGTGTGATCCCCTTGGCTCGCAGCGCAATGGCAAGCGTGTGTGTCGCACGGGAACAGTGCGTCTTGACGCTGCCTTCTGAGCATCCCATCGCGGCTGCGGTCTCTGCTACATCCATATCTTCCCAGTAACGCATCAGAAACGCCTCTCGTTGACGCGCGGGTAGTTTTTTGATTTCGTTCTCGATGATACGCAAGGTTTGTGCCCGTTCGACTTCGTCGGCTGCGCTGCGAGCCTTCTGCGCCCCCTCCTGCGCGTCGAGGATCTCCAGCGGATCGCGATCACCGGCTTCGTCGTCACTTGGCAGAAAAGCCGAAAACAGCGTGGTCCAGGTGTTGCGGACCTTCTGGCGCCGGAAATGATCGGTGATGGTGTTTCGAAGGATACGCTGGAACAGCATCGGAAATTCCGCCGCTGGCTTGTCGCCATAGCGCTCCGACAGCTTGAGCATGCTGTCCTGGACCACGTCGAGAGCGGCATTTTCATCGCGCACCGCGTAGATTGCGTGCTTGAAGGCTCGCCGCTCGACCGAGGCCAAGAATTCTGACAATTCCTGCCGAGTGGCCATTGAGAGGGGTGCGAGCGGCTGGGGTGGCTGGAGAATCGCGCATCCTAGCAGAGCGCGTCCGGGCGCGTTCAAGCGCGCGCGTTTCAGGATTCAATCGCGTGCGCGCCTCAGGATTCAGTTCCGCAGGCCCCTGGACGTCGTCCGCCCACAGGGGAGTCCGCTCCTTTGGGTTTGTCCATGCGTGAGCACAGCCGCGGCCAGGCGCAAGGCCTGTGCAGCGCGGATGACCACCCGCTTGGTCTTGCCGCTCATCACTTTGCCGCCCATGATCTTTGTGCCCGGGCAAGCGCTTCCGATCCAAGGACCAGGTCGAGGTCTGAGCACGCCCCAGTCTTGGCGCCAACCCACTCGCGGTTCAGCGCGCGCCGGCTCACTAACCATCAGCATTTTCAGACCGGCCATTACGGTCTGCTGGCGCCGGCGGTCAAGGCAACTCGGCTGGCGCTGGCGCGCCAACTGCTGGCGATGCCAGCGGCCAACCCGCAGGCCAGGGAAGACGCACAGGCCTTCATGCGGCGTGTGGCCGCCATGACCTGCGCGGTGCCGAATCGCGCAACACCGACGCCAGCCAGGTTTTGTGCCGGTTGTATCCACGACCCGTCAGCGTGCCTTGCTTCGGATAGCCGATCTCCACACCGGTGGGTAAGTGATTGCGCACCATCAACGCCCTCGTGTCGTCGCGCAGCAGCTTCTGGCTGCCGGTCAGGAGCGACGCCACCAAGGCCAGCGAATCAGGCAAGGTCGTCACCAGACCACCGCCGCCCGAAAGACGGGGCACCGCTTGCAGGTAGGCGCCCGGATACGGCAATTCATCAATCCGCCGCAGCCCCGGCTTCATCAAATTGGTCAGGCTGGCGCCCATGTAGTACGCGACCAGACGCGACGCGTCTTTTGCGGGCACCACGAAGCCGGTGTTGTTCATTGCCAGGGGATTGAAAATACGCGTCTGCAAGTAAGCGTCAAAGCGCAGACCGCTGGCGACTTCCACCACACGACCCAACACATCGGTGGCGATCGAATATTCCCACTTGCTGCCAGGCTGGTATGACAGCGGCAGCGCCGCGAGGATGTCGATCATCTGAGCCAGCGTTGTCGTGTGATCGCGCACGCGCTGCTGCACATAAGCGTTGAACAATGGCGTACCGAGGTCCAGCAGGCCATAGCCAAGACCCGAACTGTGCGTCAGCAGATGCCGGATGGTGATCGATTGACGCGCCGGTTCGGTATCCGACAATGTGATGGCGCCTGGCCGCAGCACTTGGCGATTGGCCAACTGCGGCAGATACTTTTCGACTGGATCATCCAGGCCCAATACGCCGTCTTCCATGAGCAACAAGATGGCGCACGAGGTGGCCAGCTTGGTATGGGAAAACGCCCGGAAAATATGGTCGGTGCGCAGCGGCACGCGTTGTTCCCGGTCGGCCCAGCCGACACACTGCACGTCGATCAGCTCGGTTCCGCGCAACAATGCCCAGGACGCACCGGGG
>JAYVOV010000700.1:0-3016 GCA_043757735.1 Burkholderiaceae bacterium | reverse complement strand
TGGCAATGGCCAGCAGGTCGGGAGTCACCCCTTCCTGCTCGCAGGCGTGCAGGGTGCCGGTGCGGCCCATGCCGCACATCACTTCGTCGAGGATCAGCAGCACACCGTGCCGATCGCAGACACGTTTGACCGCCCTGAAGTAGCCGGGCACTGGTGTGAGTACGCCGGCGGTGGCGCCGCCGACGGTTTCGGCAACGAAGGCGATCACCCGCTCGGCGCCGCAAGCCTGGATGGCAAGATCGAGCTCGGTCGCGAGACGTTCCCCATAGTGCTCCGGCGTCTCGCCAGGCGCCTGCTCGCGATACGGATAACAGGGCGAGACATGGGTGACATCGATCAGGATCGGGGCGAAGGGTTCGCGCCGCCATTGATTGCCGCCGATGGCCAGGGCCCCCAGTGTGTTGCCGTGATAGCTCTGGCGCCGTGCGATGAAGTGGCTGCGCTGCGGCTGGCCGATCTCGACGAAGTACTGACGCGCCATCTTCAGTGCTGCTTCCATCGCCTCCGAGCCGCCGCTCACAAAGTAGGCGTGACTGATGCCGGCGGGCGCGGTGCGCACGAGTTGCGCTGCCAGGTCTTCGGCCACCTGGGTGGTGAAGAAGCTGGTGTGTGCATAAGCGAGCGAGTCGATCTGGGCGTGCATTGCGGCGAGCACATCGGGGTGGCCGTGGCCGAGGCAGGACACGGCCGCGCCGCCCGAGGCATCGAGGTAGTCCCTGCCGGTTGCGTCGGTCAGGTGCACCCCGCGCCCCGCGACCGCCACTGGGGGCACAGATGTGAGTTGTCGATGCAGGACCTGCGAGGCCGGGTACAGAGCTGGGGGATTGGACATGAGGTTCACCGGGGAGTTTTGGGACGCGCGGTGAGCCCGCGAGCGCTCAGAATGCGTTGCGCGGTCTGAGCAGGGTCAGCGACAAAGCGCCGGCGCTGCAGACCATGGCGGCCAGCTGCATTGCACCCAGTGGTTCGCCGTGCACAATTGCCCCCGACACCATCGCCACCATCGGCACCATGATCGACGACAGGCCGGCCACATTGGCCGGCAGCAGGCTGACGATTGCGAACCAGCAGACATTGCCGATGCACATCGGCACCAGCGTGATGTAGGTGATGACAGCGATCGTCTGCCAGCTCGGCATGAACCAGTGGTGGTCACCGAAAATCAGCGCACCACTGACGAGCGGCACCGAGGTGATCAGCAACTGCCAGCCGGTCAGCACAGTGGCCGGGACATCGACGCTGCTGCGTTTGAGAATGAGGGTGCCGATCGCCCAGCCCAGCCCGGCCAGCAGCCCCAAGCCGAGACCCAATGGCGCGCCGGCATAAGCGGCGAAGCTGGGCACCATCAGCAGCACGACCGCCAGTGCGCCCAGCGCGAGCGCGAGTATCAGCCGCGCATTGAGCCGTTCACCCAGAACGGCCCAGGAGATCATCGCCGACCACAGTGGCATGGTGTAGCCGAGCACCGCCGATTGGCCCGACGGGATCAGGATCGCCGAGTAGGTGCTCGCAATATTCCAGACCACCAGGTAGACGCAGGTGGACAGGCCGATCGTCTTCCAATGGCGGCGCGGTATCGCCAGCGATTGCCCGCGGGCGCGGGCAATCGCAAGCAGGATCAGCCCGGCTATGGGGACCGAGAGGCCCCGGAAGGTCCAGACCGACACCTCGCGCACGGCCAGTGCGAACAGCGGCCAATTGGTGCCCCAGACGACGGTGAGGACGATCAGCAGGACGAGCGCGCGGCGCGGGACGATGGTGTGCGGCATGGGGGCCGGCGTCTGTTCAGAGTCTGAGCGCGATAGCTCAGCCCCGCTTGGCGGTTTCCTCCTGATAGCGCTGGGTGGCCGCCTCGACCGCTTTGGAATGAATATCGGCCAGCTCGGGCCGGGCGGCGCGGGCGCGGCCAGTGGCCTCCATGGTCGACGCATGCTGCCCCTGGAACCGCGGGAAGACGTGCCGCGCGATCAGGTCATAGCTCTTGCGGGTTGCGTCGAAGTTGGCCCAGTTGTGCGCCAGCATCAGGTAAGCGCCGAAGCCGCCGTTGGACTGCTTCCAGAGCCGATCGATCTGCGCATTGACCATGTCGGGCGTGCCGATCGCGCCGAACCCGGAGTCGTTGACGAACGAGATCATCTCCTTCACATTGCTGCCGGGCACCGCCATCTGCGGGAACGCCGCCACCGACTGGAAGTAGTCGAACCACTGCTCGATTCCGTACTCGACGTCGCGATAGGCCTGATCCATGGTCTCGGCGCAATGCACCATCCCGACCAGACGCCATTTGTCGCGATCAACCTTGGTCTTGTAGTGTTTGGCCTGCGCCTCCATCACGTCCCAATGCAGCGCGAGCGCATCGAATCCGGCTGCGGTTGTGGCGCCGATCGACAACAGCCCGACGCCGTGCATGCCGGCGAGCTTGGGGCCAGTGGGCGAGGCGACCGCGGGAACCGCGATGTCGAACAGCGGGTTCGAGTAGGGCCGCAGGTGCAGGCGCGCGTCGCGCAGATCCCAGCGCTCGTTCTTGAAAGTGACGGGCTCGGTGGTGGTGAGCAGTTTCATGATCACGCCCAGGCCCTCTTCGAGCAGGATGCGTGTCTGCGACTGCGAGATGCCGACCATGATGCCGTCGCTGGGTAGAGAGCCCGGCCCCACGCCCAGCATCACCCGTCCGCGGGTCAGGTGGTCGAGCTGCACGAATCTTTCGGCCACCCAAAGGGGGTTGTGATACGAGACGCTGACGACGCCGCTGCCCAGTTTGATATGGCGGGTGCGCTGAGAGGCTACCGCGATCATGATCTCGGGCGAGGCGCTGATTTCAGTGCCCGCAGAATGGTGTTCACCCAGCCAGGCCTCGTCGTAACCGCAGCGGTCCAGCCACTGGATCAGTTCAAGATCCTGCTCGAGCGCGAGGGTGGGGTTGATGCCGGGTTTGTGAAACGGCGCCAGAAAGATTCCGAAACGCATACGATGACTCATCCGTGTCTCCTCTGTTTCAGCGTGCCGCAGACCGCAT
>JAYVOV010000699.1:0-11217 GCA_043757735.1 Burkholderiaceae bacterium | reverse complement strand
AACAGCGCCCGCCCGCGCCCGCTGCGCTCAATACCGGTAGTAGCCCTGGCCACGCCAGGGGCGCTGATACGCGGGATACGCGGGGTACACGGGTACTGCGTAGCCGCCGCGGTAGCCGCCGCCGTAGCCGCCGTAGCCCCCGTATGCGCCATAGCCACCGCCTCGGTAGGCCGGCGCGATCACCACAGGCGCCGGGACCACCACTGGCCCGTAAGCGGTGGGCACCACAGCGCAGCCGCCCAACGCAACGACGGCCAGGACTGCAGCGGACAGCAGGGTTCGTGTTTTCATGGGGTTTCTCATTGAGCCAGCATGATTGCCTTGCCTGCATTAAACGCCACAGATGGTCCGCGCGCCGACAACAGCTTGGTGAGCGAGGTGGCTAATTTGTATCGACTTGTAAGCTCGGCGCGCACCTGATCCACCAAAGGAAAAAAATGTCTGCCCAAAGTGTGAGTTCGTCCGCGACGTTGTCCATTCTTGCCTATACCGACTACAAGAGTCCCTATGCGTTCGTCGCCGATGCGGCCACGCGGGCGCTCGCTGTCGAGTACCCGATCGATCTGGTCTGGCGGCCCTACACGGTGCGCATTGCCGAGTATCTGGATGCGGTCGATGCACGCAGCGCGCACAACTGGCGAAAGGTGAAGTACGCCTATATGGACGCTCGCCGCCTGGCGAACCGTCAAGGCCTGGTGCTGAAAGGGCCGCGGCGCATCTACCAGGGAGAACTCGCCAGTGCCGGGATGCTGTTTGCCCAGCAGTGCGGCTTTTTTCAGGCGTACCACCTGTCGACCTTCGATCGGTTCTGGCGTCACGATCTCGACATCGACTCAATGGCCGAGATGACACGGCACATTGCACTGCTCGGCGGTGATGCCAGCGCGTTCGAGCGTTTTGCGCTCGGCACCGGCGCCGAGCAGCATCGGGCGCTGGTGCACGAGGCCGAGCAGCGTGGGGTGTTCGGCGTGCCGACACTGGTGTTCGAAGACGAGTTGTTCTGGGGCGGCGATCGGATCTGGATGGTGCGCCAGGCGATCGAACAGCGCCTGGCAGCGAATGCCGCCGCCCTGCGCGGGGGGCGGGGGGAACCCGCGCGCTGAGGCGCCCCCGCCGGGGTGAATTCAGCGACCCCGGCTAAGCGACGTCAGCGCCCCCGCCTGAGCGACGTCAGCGCCCGCGCCTGAGCGACGTCAGCGCCCGCGCCTGAGCGACGTCAGTGCTTGTGTTCCATCTTGGCAGCCCCGGCGGTCAGCGCCCGCACTTCGGCCTTGATCTCGACTGATTGGCGCTGTTTGGCCTTGTCCTCGAACACCAGCGTGATCGGCACCGATTCGCCGGTTTTCAGGGGCTGCTTGAGATCCATCAGCATCACATGATAGCCACCGGGCTTGAGCTCCACCGTCTTGCCCGCGGGCAGATCGAGACCGGGCACCTGGCGCATCTTCATGAGGTTGCCGTCCATGGTCATTTCATGGATCTCGACCACGCCGGCGACCGGTGAAGTCACCGCGACCAGACGCGAAGCCTGCTCCGCCGTGAGCTGCATGAATGCGCCGGTGGCTTTCTGCTGAGCAACGGTGCCACGCACCCAGGGGTCTGAGACCTTGACTTGTGCGAGCGCGGGTGCCGCAATGACCAGCGCGGCCACTGCCGACAAGATGACACTTTTCATAGCGGGTTTCCTGACTTGAAGAGAACGGGCCTGCATATGCTCGAAGGCCCGTGTGGCGGCTTACTGCATCGCGGGCGATGCTAGCACGCGATCATCGGCCGTTCGGGCGGCGGCGCGGGGTGACCGCGATCGTGGTCCAGCAGAACGCCGTTGAATTGTCTGCCGGTGGCCCGATCGGTTGCCTTGAGCAGCATCGGCACGTCGTCGAGCAGCCGCGGGAGTTCGATCCGATACAGGCCGCAGATGGGCGCGACGGCCTGGCCGGGGCCGCGCGCGAGCCTGACTACCTGGGGCGCGCTGATCAGGACACCATGCCAGTTTGCGTCCGGCGCTGTGGGCGAACAGGCATTGGCAACCCGGGTGTTCAGGGGGACTGAAAAAAATGCGTTTTGGTCAGTGGCCATGGCGGCGCCCTTCGTGAGCAGCTCTGCGGCCCTCGCGGGATCGATGAGCTGGAAGCAATGAATCGCAAGCGAGGCGCCAGCCAGCAGCGCGAATTGGAGGAGATGTCTCACGATTGCGACGCGCTTGAATCAGAATCTCGTCCAGCCGGCGCTCAGATCGACCTTGATCACGGCGGGTGCGCAATTCTCGCAGAAGGACTGGTGAGCATTGGCGGCGCCGTACATCACGCAGTCGGACAACCCGAAATCGGCTTCAGAATCGTATCGGGCCTGGCCGTCCGGAATGCCGTGGTGGCAATGATTGCCGACGTGCCCCTTGGCGTTGTCATAGCGGGTCTTGACCTCATCGGGCAATTTGGCGTTGCCGGGCGAGACCATGCCGACCTGATGTCCTGCTTCGTGCACCAGCACTTCATTCTGGCTGGCAGTGGTTTTGTTCTGCCACCAGGCCCGGGTGCAGATCAGGATGGCGTTGTTGCGCCCGAAGGCCAGGCCGGCGCGCATGCGGTCGACCCAGTTCACGGTGAGGCTGATGCTGCCGGTTCCAGCCGGCAGCCCGGTGACATCGACGCTGACCCGGGTGCAGTTGTCGGGCACCGCGGCACTGTCCGGAACCGGGCGGCATTTTGCTTTGGGCAGCACGATCGCCGCGCCGCCAGCGGGCGTATAGGTGGCCGACACAAACCAGTCTTCGCCCGGCACCAGATTGATCCAGAGCGAGCGCGACTCGAGGCTGGCGCTGTTGATTCCTGGCCCGATGATGTCGAGCTCCTCATTGGGCTTTCCGGGGCCCGCGCTGATGCCGGCGTAGGTCAGGGCTTGAGCGGGATTCTTGACCGCCAGGTGGTCGGTGAAGATGACCGCCAGCACGTAGGGTTCTTTGGCGGGCGCGGCAGAACCAGCGTAGGCGCTCAGTGCCTTGGCCCTGAGCGCGGCTTGGCAGGGCCGCCATCGCCTTCAGTGCATGACTTTGGCGGGCGCCGCGGCGCCTTGTTCGGCCGCCCGTTCGGGCAGCAGGCTCAGCCCCCAGTCGGCATCTTTGAGCTTGCGGCGAAGGAGTTCGATGATGCCGTGCAGCGTGGCCTGCTGCAGCACCAGCGAGAGCGTCTCAGCGGGGCCGAACTTGAAGGCAAGCAGCCATTTGTCGTCCTCGTTGCGGCGACCGCATTGAACGTCGGTCACGAGCACCGGTCGATCGCCGGTGTGGACCAGCAGCGGTTTGTCCGGCGGCGTCGAGGTGCCGATCGATGCCTGCGCGGCCAGCGCGCTGTGGTGAGTGGCGGTGATGCTGCCGCGGGTGACTGGATCGACCGATGCCGGGACTTCCGCCGACCACACTGCCAGCACCTGGAGATGCGATGCGAGCTTCACAGTCATGCGCCGTGTGAGGTGGAAGCGATAGGCGCCGTCTTCGTCGACGCGAATAACAAGCTCCAGGCGGTCTTCGAGCGGATCGAATCGGATCTTTACGCTGTGCAGCATGGTGAATGGGTCGATGACGAGCGCAGCCGGTGGCGATTCATGGTGCCGTATTGTCGCACCCTGCGGAATTCGCCCCGGGTACGCGGGCCATCGTGGCGGTTGATTGGGGCGGACTGGCACCCCTTTGGTGGTATACCGATGCAATTGACATGCACGGTTTCGCTGCCAGAATTGCGATGGTATCGCCTTCTTTCCACTCACTTTCATTCGGCCGGCGAGGGACTTTGCGTCCCGACCCCGGCAAGGCCAGGGCCATGAGCTTTCCGATCCCGCTGCTGCTGCAGCTGCTGTGCGCGCTGCTCCTGACGCTGAGCCCGCTGGGCCGAGCCTTTGCCGATCCCGCGTCGGCGGTGGTCACCATTGCCGAGGGGCAGGTCCAGATTGTGCGGGCGGTGAGCCGTTCGCCGGCCACTGCGGGGGTCAAGGTACGCGCCGGCGACATCCTGATGGTCGATGGCACGGGGTATCTGCGGGTCGAGACGGCCGATGGGGTTCGCGTCGATCTCGGGCCCGGCACTAGGGCGCTCTGGCTGCCCAAGCCGGCTGGCAAGGCGCCGGCGCGTCTTCTCAACCTGCGATCGGGGTTGATCAAGCTCAGTGCGCCCGCCACGCGCGGGGCGACGCCGGTGGCGTTCACCTCGCCGGTGATCGAGGTCGATGAAGCGGCGGTGGTGGTGTTGTCGCAGGAAGCAGAGCGCGTCTCGGTGTTCGCCGAAACCGGTGCGCTCAAGGGCCGCGAAAGGGCAGCTCCGGGCGGCGCTGAGTCGCCCCTGGCACTGAAGTCGGGTGAATTTCTGTCGCGCCCGAACGACAAAAAGGGCGCGCTGAGCCCACGTCCATCGGCTGAATTCATCGGCCAGCTGCCGCGGCCGTTTCTCGATTCGCTGCCTGCCCGCCATGCCGATTTTGCCAAGAGAGACGTCGTCCTCAAGCCGGGCACGCCGGTGTCGTATGAAGATGCCGCGCCCTGGTTGCAGGGCGATGCCCCTTTGCGTCAGGAGCTGATGGCCCGCTGGCGCTCGCGCGCCAGCGATCCGGCCTTCAAGGCGGCGCTGGTGACCAACATGAAGCTGCACCCCGAGTGGGAACGGGTGCTTTTCCCCGAACGCTTCCGACCACCCGTTCCCGTTGCCGCCGGTCAGGATCGGGGCGCGGCGGCGTTGCCTTACAAGTAAGCTTTTGGCCTGTCGCGGTCGGACACTAAAATCGCCGCGCCGACAGGCCCCAATCCAGGAGGGGAATCGCAATGAAATTGCTGCTGAAATTCAATCTGATCTTTGTGCTGGTGTTTGCCGCCGGGCTCGCCGCCACCGCTTATATCGCGCGCGATCTGCTGCGCGGCAATGCCGAGGCCGAGGTGGCTGGCAACGCCCGCCTGCTGATGGAAAGTGCAACGGCGACCCGGCATTTCACCGCCAGTCAGATCGCGCCGCTGCTGCAGACCCAGATGAAGTACACCTTCCTGCCGCAATCGGTGCCCGCTTATGTGGCTACCGAAGTGCTGGGCGAGCTGCGCAAGAAATACCCCGAGTTCGCCTACAAAGAGGCCACCCTCAACCCCACCAATCCGCGTGACCGCGCGATCGAGTGGGAGGCCGATCTGGTCAATCAGTTCCGCAACAACTCGACCCTGACCGAATTCGTCGGGCAGCGCGACACGCCCGTCGGGCGCGCTTTTTACATCGCGCGGCCGATCAAGATCACCAATCCTGCCTGCCTGGTCTGCCACAGCACGCCTGATGCCGCGCCGGCGCCGATGATCGCCAAGTACGGCACGGCGAACGGCTTCGGCTGGAACCTGAACGAGACCATTGGCGCACAGGTCGTGTCAGTTCCGATGGAGGTGCCGTTCAAGCGCGCCGAACAGACCTTCGGTGTGTTCATGTCCCTGATCGTGGGCGTTTTCCTGGCCATCGGCGTGGTGCTCAATCTGATGCTCTGGGCGCTGGTCATTCGGCCTGTCACTCGGCTGTCGGGCCTGGCCGACCGGGTCAGTCTGGGCGAGATGGAAGCGCCGGAGTTCGAGACCAAGGCGCGCGATGAGATCGGCACGCTGGCGGATTCGTTCGGCCGCATGCGCAAGAGTCTGGTGCAGGCGATGAAGATGCTCGAGGGTTGATCCAAGCCTGAAGAAACAGTCAGTTTGAAGGTTGAAGTCGGCGATGTCGCATCCCGAACGCATTGGCAAATACCCGATCGTGCGCACCCTCGGCGAGGGTGCCATGGGCGTGGTCTATGAAGCATTTGACCCCATCATCCGGCGGCCCTTGGCGATCAAGACCATCCGGCGCGCGCTGATCGAGAGCCATGAGACTGGCGCTGCCGCGGTCGCCCGCTTCAAGACCGAAGCCCAGGCTGCCGGCGGCCTGGCCCACCCCGGCATTGCATCGGTGTACGAGTACGGCGAAGACGACCAGTGCGCTTACATCGCGATGGAATTCGTCACCGGCAATACGCTTCGCGAATACATCGCGCGCAAGACGGTTTTTGCCGAAGAAGATGTCCTGTCGATGATGTCGCAGCTGCTCGACGCCCTCGGGTATGCCCACTCGCGCAAGGTGCTGCATCGCGACATCAAGCCGGCCAACCTGATGATCACGCGCGATGGCCGTCTGAAAGTGACTGACTTCGGCATTGCGCGGGTCGAGGCCAATGGCGTGACGCTCGACGGCGCCGTCATCGGCACGCCGGGATACATGGCGCCCGAACAGTTCGGCAGCGACAGCATCGATCACCGGGTCGACCTGTACGCGGCGGCCGCCTCGTTGTACCAGCTGCTCACCGGGCAGTTGCCGTTCACCGGCTCGCTCGAGCAGGTGATGTACAAAACGGTGATGACCGAGGCGAAGGCGCCGTCGCAAATGCCGGGCGCCGAACGCTGGCAGCATTATGACGCGGTGGTGCTCAAGGGCCTGGCGAAAGACCGTGACAATCGCTTCGAGTCGGCGGCCGCGTTTTGCGCGGCACTGGTCGCGGTGGCGCATCAGCCGGTGAGCGATACCGTCTCCGAACACACGCTGATCATGGAGAGGATCCGGCCCGATTCGGCCAATCGCACGCCGTCGGCTATTTTTGGCGGATCGCCGCCCACCGGCGTTGGCGCTGGCGCTGGCGCCGCGCCGCGCGGCGCCGCAACGATGCTGTCATCGGCCTCGGGACGTGCGCTGCCGACCAGTGGTGGAACCTCCCTGACCTCGCTCGGCTCGCCGGTCGGCTGGGACCCCGCCACGCTGGCCAAGATCGAATCGAAACTGGCCCGCCACATCGGGCCGATGGCCAAGGTGCTGGTCCGGCGCGCCGCGCGCGAGACCACAGATCCCGTCGTGCTGCAGGAGCGGCTGATTGCGCACCTGAGTTCGCAGGCTGAACGCAGCGAGTTTCTGGGCGAAGCGACGATACTGCTGCGCACCGGCACGATCCCGAGCGCTGCCGGGGGCGCTGGCACTGGCACCCGGCTGACAACGGCTACCCGACTGACAACCGCCACCCGGGTGACGAGCCGCCAGTCGCCTGGCGGCGACGAGCCGGTCAGTCAGGCTCTGCTGGATCATGCCGCGCTGGTGCTCGCCAAGAAGGTCGGGCCGATCGCCAGGGTCCTGGTCAAAAGAGCCGCTTCACAAGCCACTACCCGCAGCGCCTTCAGCCAGGTGCTGTCGCAGCTCGCGGCTGAAAGCACCGACGCGGGCGCCCTGCTGATAGAGCTCCAGAAGCTGCCCGCACAAAGCTGAGCCGTTCCCGGGCTGCGCACCGCGCGCTGCCGGCGACGTTGACAGCCGAAGCAGGCCTGCCAGAATGGTTGATGTCTGTCCGGAGCGAGCGCAATGTCGCGCAGTGACGGTGACTTCACCAGCCCGCTGCAATGGCCCATCCTGAAAAAATCGGCAAATTTCCGATTGTGCGCACCCTCGGCGAGGGTGCCATGGGCGTGGTCTATGAAGGGTTCGACCCGCTCATTCGGCGGCCATTGGCGATTAAAACAATCCGCCGCGCGCTGCTCAGAGGCGACGATCGCAGCGCTGAGGCGATCGCGCGCTTTCGGACCGAAGCCCAGGCGGCCGGCCGGCTCGCTCATCCCAACATCGCCTCGGTGTACGAGTACGGCGAAGACGATCAGTGCGTCTACATCGCGATGGAGTTCGTGAGCGGCAACACGCTTCGAGAATACATCGTCAGAAAAACGAGTTTTGCCGAAGAAGACGTGCTGTCGATCATGTCGCAGCTGCTCGATGCCCTGGGCTACGCCCACTCGCGCAAGGTGCTGCATCGGGACATCAAACCAGCCAATCTGATGATCTCCCGCGACGGCCGCCTGAAGGTGACCGACTTCGGCATTGCACGGATCGAATCCACCGGCCTGACCCAGGTTGGCGCGGTGATCGGTACGCCCGGCTACATGGCGCCCGAGCAGTTCGGCGGGGAAGATATCGATCACCGCGTCGACCTGTATGCCGCGGCGGCCACGCTTTACAAGCTGTTGTCTGGAGAGCTGCCTTTCGACGGCTCGATGGAGCAGGTGATGTACAAAACCGTGACCAGCGACCCTAAGCCGCCGTCGCAGGTGGCGGGCGCTGAGCGCTGGCGCCACTTCGACGAGGTGGCGCTGCGCGGCCTGGCCAGGGATCGCGATCTGCGCTTCGACTCGGCGACGGCGTTTCGCACGGCGCTGGCGGCGCTCGCGCAGCATCCGGTGGCGCATGCCGTCTCCGAGCACACCTTGATCATGGAGCCGGTGCGGCCGTTTGCTTCAGCCGGCACTTCTTCAGCATTTTTCAGTGGCACCGGAACCGCCGGCTCGAGCCCGGGCAATTGGGATCCCGCGACGCTCGCGAAGATCGAATCGAACCTTGCCCGACACATCGGGCCGATGGCCAGGGTGCTGGTACGTCGGGCGGCGATCGAAACCAGCGACCTGGTCGCGCTGCGCGACCGCCTTGCCACGCACCTGGACAACGACGCCGAGCGCAGCCGTTTTCTGGAAAGCTCGGTTGCGCTGATGCCCCGTGCCATGACCAGCCCAGCGACCCAGACCGGGATGACCAGCCGCGAGGCCAGCGTGGCTGGCGCCGAGTGGGACCCGGCCATGTTGGCTCAGATCGAATCGAAGCTTGTCCGCTTCATTGGTCCGATGGCCAAACTGATGGTTCGGCGCGCCGCGGGCGCCACCCGCGATTTCAACGAACTCCTTGCCATCCTGGCAGGGCAACTGGGCAGCGAATTCGAGCAGCGGCAGTTCCACGCCAGTGTGGCAGACGTTGTGCCACGTGCGCTGGCGGGGCGCCCGGCAGTCGCAGCCCTGAACGCACGCGCTTCTGCCGAGTCGTCTGGCGACTGGGATGGCGCCACCCTGGCGCAGCTCGAGGTCCGGCTGGCGCGCTTCATCGGCCCGGTCGCCAAGGTGATGGTGCGAAGGGCGGCGGCCCAGACGCTGGACTACGCCACCTTGTGCGATCTCATCGCGGGGCAATTGCCTGTTTTGGCCGATCGCGAGGCATTTCTTGGCGCCGAGGCCACCGCCCGGCGGGCCAGCTTTGTGACCGCCGCCAGGTCAGAGCCGGGCGGCACGCGGGTCGGCATGAACGCAGGAGCGCAGGCCGGCACGCACGTCGGTACGCAGCTCGGCACGCGGCTCGGTACGCGGCTCGGCACGCAGGTCGTCGACGCCGCGACGGGCGCGCAGACCGCAGGGTTTGGCTCGAGCAGCGCGATGGTTCGAGACGATCCGGTCGATCAGGTGCTGCTGGAGCGGGCTGAACAAGTGCTGGCGCGGCGCCTGGGACCGATCTCGCGGGTGATGGTCAAACGCGCTGCCGCCCAGGCGAACACCCGCGGCGCCTTCTTCCAGGCGCTGGTCCGACTGGCTGGCGATGCGACCGACGCGAATGCGTTGATGGCCGACCTGGAAAAACTGCCGCGTCCGCGCTGAGACACGCCGGGCGCGGTTTTTTTCAAGTTCAGCGCCACTTTGCCGACAACACCATCACTCTTCGAAGGCATCCGCGTTCCTATGATTACCAGCCCGTTGCCCGATCTCGACGCCTGGCAGGCGTGCCTTGCCAAGATGGAAATCCCGATCTTTCGCGAGAGCGCCGAGGCAATCGCCGAGATGATCGAAAACGACAACCTCGCCTCTGGCGTGGCGATCGGCCGGCTTGCCCTGCGTGATCCAATGCTGACGCTGCGCATTTTGGTGCTGGCCGCGCGTCATCGGTCGAGCAAAGCGGTGACCGACACTGAAACCGCAGTGACCGGGGTGGTGATGATGGGGCTGTCCCGCTTCTTCGCCGATTTCGAGGCGCCGACGATCGTCGAAGAACTGCTCGCCGATGATCCGCCCGCGCTGGCCGCGCTGGAAGAAGTGGTGCGGCGTGGCCATCGGGCGGCGCGTTTCGCATTGGGCTTCGCGGTGCATCGCCTGGACACCGATGCCGAGGTGATCCAGGAGGCGGCAATGCTCCATGATTTCGCCGAGATGCTGCTGTGGTGCCGCGCGCCGGGGCTGGCGCGGCAGATGCTGCAGCGCCTGCGCGAAGTGCCCGGTCTGCGCTCCTCGCAGGCGCAGCTTGAAACATTCAATGTCAAGCTGCACGATCTGCAGCGCGCGCTGATGCAGGCCTGGGGGCTGCCTGAATTGCTGGCGCAGATCACGGACCGCAGCCATATGGAGCTCACTCGCGTGCGCAATGTGGTGCTGGCGGTCGATCTGGCGCGTCACACCCAGAACGGCTGGGACAACGCGGCGATCCCCGACGATCTGCAGGCGATCGGCGAGATGCTCAATGTGTCCGTCGCGGGCGCGCGTGAGAAAGTGCGGGCGCTCGACAGCTGACTACGCGGCCGCACCGCCGACCGCCGACCGCCGACGGCCGATCGCAGCCGACCGCCCCGATCACGACTTGCGCTGCACCCCGGCGCCGACTTGTCGCGCGGCCAGAAACTGGGCGCTCTGGAAGAACGGGTCTTCGGCGATCTTCGCCATGACCATGTCGGTGGATTCGTAGCCCCAGATCAGCTGCCCGTCGATTTCGCTGGTCGGCACACCGAACACGCCGATGCCGATTGCGGCGTCGGTCGCGGCCCGCACCGCGTCCTTCAATGCGGGCTCGTCCAGTTCTTCCGGACCCACCTCCAGTTCGGCCAGCAGCGCGGCCCACGGCTCGGCATCGGTGGGCAGGTGGCCCCCGACCCAGACATATCGGAACAGGCGCGCGACCACGTCCATGGTGTTGTCGAGCAGCATGCTCAGGCGCAGCAGCGGCAGCGGATTGAACGGATGGCTGGCCGGGAATCGGATTTCGATGCCGTTGCGCTCGGCCAGCCAGGCGACGTGTTCGTAGGTGAATTGGCGTTTGGGGGTGATTTCAGCCGGACCCTTTTGGCCATGATGGGCAAGCACGCCGGCAAACAGCACCGGATGACACCTGATCAGCACGTGCTGGGCGAAGTCATCGATACGCGTGCTTTGCAGGTAGGCGTAAGGTGAGATGAAGTCGAAATACCAATTGAGCGTTTTCATGAAGGATTCCTGTGCGGTCGCGGCGATCCTATCAGGATCGTGTTCGCCGATAATCCTTCTTGTCTTGTCGTTCTCGTCTCATCTCGTCCTTCTCGTCTCGTCCTGCCAATCGGAACACCCTTGACCCAACCCAGCGCCGCGTC
>JAYVOV010000698.1:0-3019 GCA_043757735.1 Burkholderiaceae bacterium | reverse complement strand
CTCCCCTGATGCTCGGCGCCCTGCGGCAGGCCTGGCGGGTGGCGGCCGAAGTCACCGCGCACGGCCAGCCGGTCCGTCTGCCCGGCGGCGTGCTCGGCATGAGCCGGCGCGGCTGAACCGTCCGTTGACTCGAAGCGCGGCTGAACCCCCTGATCACTCGAAGGGCGGCTGACCCCCCGATCACTCGAAGGGCGGCTCGTCCCACCACGGAAAGAACGCCGGCATATCGGCGGAGACCTTGTCCGGATACACCGGTTGGCGCTTCTCGAGAAACGAGCTCACACCCTCGCGAGCGTCCATCGATTGCCCGCGAGCCTGGATCGCACGGCTGTCGATCTGGTGGGCGCGCATCGGGTGATCGGCACCAGCCATCCGCCAGAGCATTTGCCGGGTGAGGGCGATCGACACCGGCGCGGTGTTGTCGGCGATCTCACGGGCCAGCGCCCGCGCCGCCGGCAGCAGATCGGCGGGTGCGTGCAGCGATCTCACCAGCCCCCGATCGAGCGCTTCTTGCGCGTTGAAGACGCGGCCGGTGTAGCACCACTCGAGCGCGGTCTGCATGCCGACCACGCGCGACAGGAACCAGGACGAGGCGGCTTCGGGAACGATTCCGCGGCGCGCGAAGACGAAGCCAAAGCGGGCCTCGGTCGAGGCCAGGCGGATGTCCATCGGCAGTTGCATCGTGACGCCGATCCCGACCGCTGCGCCGTTGACAGCGCCGATCACCGGTTTCAAACTCTTGAAAATGCGCAGTGTGGTCACGCCGCCGCCGTCGCGGTAGACGTCGCCGACCCGCATCGCTTCTCGAGCGGCGTCGCTGCGCGAGGCATAGTCGAAGGTCTTGCCGCCGGAAGAGAGGTCAGCGCCGGCGCAAAACGCGCGCCCGGCGCCGGTGATAATGACTGCGCGAACCGCGTCGTCGCGGTCGGTTTCATCGAACACGGCAATTATTTCGTCACGCATTCGGACGGTGAAGGCGTTGAGTTTCTCGGGCCGGTTGAGCGTGATCGTGGCGATTCCATCTTCTACGCTGTACAAAACGGTTTCGAGGGGCGGTAGAGCCATCGGCGGTTCTCCAATTGAAACTTCGCGATAGGCGCGAGACGACCGGAAGCCTACTGGATTCGTCGCTTCGCCGCTGATCCTCGCGGGCAGCACGGACATTCCCATAGGCTCGAAGCTGCACACTCAGCCCACTCGTTGACGCGTACCCCATTCAATCATCGAAGGAGATGTTCATGTCCCGCAGCACTCGCCGCCGATTCTTCGCCGTGGCCCCGATGGGCTTCTTGCTCATGCCGTGGTTGACGGTCGGTCCGGCGTCCGTCGCGCAGGCGGCGTTGTCCGAGGCCGATGCGTCTTCGGGCATTCGCGCTGCCCTTGAAAGAGGGGCGGTCACCGCTGTCGAGCTGCTCGGGGTCAATGACGGGTTCCTTGGCAATTCGAAGGTGCGAATTGCGCTTCCCGACACCTTGCGAAAGGTACGCAGCGCGGCGCGCCTGCTCGGCATGGAGGATCAGTTCGAGGCGCTGGAAGTGGGCATCAACCGCGCTGCCGAGGCGGCAGTGCCGCAGGCCAAGACCCTGCTGATCGACGCCGCGCGCAAGGTGACCTTTAAAGATGCGATCGACATCGTGCGCGGTGGTGACGATTCGGTCACCCGCTACTTTCGCACCAGTGCGGGCGCACAGATCACCGAGCGCTTCCTGCCGATTGTCTCGAAGAGCATCGGCAAGCTCGGCTTGGCGCAGAAGTACGATCACTTGGCGGGTCAGGCCCGCCGGCTCGGGCTGGTGAAGGAAGACCAGGCTGCGCTCGACCGGTATGTCACAGGGAAGGCCGTCGATGGCCTATTCCTGATCATCGCCGAAAAAGAGCAGTCGCTGCGGGCTGATCCGATCGGCAGTGGCAGCGCGATTCTGAAGAAAGTGTTTGGCGGACTCTGAGCCGTCAGGCGCGCATCACCGCGCAGATTCGTTCGAGCAGCATTTCGGTCGAGCCATCGACGAAACCGGCGACGCGCGCGCCCATCAGGTGCCGCGCGAACGGGTGGTGTTCGCGCAATCCTTCAGCGCCCATGGACTGAGCCAGCACCGGCAGCTGCCGGTCGGCCATTCTGGTGGCCAGCAGCTTGGCCTGAGCGGCGGACAACTGCGCATCGCGGCGCGCATCGATCTGGTCGGCCGCGTGCGAAACCATCAGCCGACAGGCCGCGAGTTCGCTGGCCGCCTCGGCCAGGCGCCAGCGCCATCCCTGGTGATCGGCCAGATGCTTGCCGAATGTGCTGCGCTGTTCGCCAAATTCGCCGACAACCCGCAGCGCATCGCCGACCATGCCGCAGCACATCGCGGCAATGTAGGTGCGCGCACCATTGATCGATGTCAGAGCAGCCTTGAATGCCTGGCCGGCGGGATGCAGCATCTCGTCGTCGCGGGCGAAATAGTTGTCGAGTTTGAATCCGCCGGTACCGATTGTGTTCTGGCCGCCCAGGGCAAAAGCGGGCTCCCGAACAAAGCCGGCGCGCTGGCCGTCGATCAGAAAGCAGGCGATGCCGCGGCCGCCCGAACCAGGTTCGGTCTGCGCGTACATGACGACGACGTCGGCCTGGCCGGCGTTCGTGATCCAGGCTTTGGTGCCGTCGATCCGCCAGCCGCCCTCGCATCGGGTCGCGCACGTCGTGATCGCGGCGAAATCAGAACCGGCGCCTGGTTCTGAGAGCGCAGTGCAGCCAATGCGCCGGCCGGCGATGAGATCAGGCACGTAGCGTGCGGCAATCTCGGGGCGGGCATCGCGGGCTATCTTGGCGGCGACATTCTGGGTGTTGATCAGAGACATCGTGAAACCGAAGTCGCCGGCGCCCAGGATGTCGGCAAGCCGCGCCTTGCAGGAGAACGACATATCCAGTCCGCCAAACGACTGCGGCACCTGAAGGCGGGTGAGTCCCATCTCGACCGCCGCGTCGAACCCTTCATGACGGATCTGGCGCGCCCGCTCCCAGCGGGCGGCATTGGGGCTGACG
>JAYVOV010000697.1:0-3023 GCA_043757735.1 Burkholderiaceae bacterium | reverse complement strand
CGACGAGCGCTGTCGCTCGACACGATTGAAGTCAGCAAGCGATTCGGCGATTTTGTCGCGCTCGATCGGGTCTCGATCTCGGTCAAGGCAGGCACGGTGCACGCGCTGCTGGGTGAAAACGGCGCCGGTAAATCCACTTTGGTCAAATGCCTGGTGGGCTTTCATCGGGCCGACGGCGGCAGCATTCTGGTCGATGGCCGTGAGACCAGCATCACCTCGCCCCAGCAGGCCCGGGCGCTGGGCATCGGCATGGTGTATCAGCACTTCACGCTGGTGCCTTCGATGACGGTGGCCGAGAACCTCTGCCTGGCACGCGGCGGTCTGCCGGCGGTCATTCAATGGCAGGCGCAGCGCCGCGCGCTGGCGGCGTTCATGGAGACGGTTCCGTTCAAGCTCGATCTGAATGCCCGCATTGCCGATCTCTCGGCCGGCGAAAAGCAGAAGACCGAACTGCTCAAGCAGCTCTACGCCGAAAACCGCTTCCTGATCCTCGACGAACCCACCTCGGTGCTCACGCCGGAGGAGGCCGATGAACTGCTCTCGGCGGTGCGTGCATTGGCGCATGGCGGGCGGATGACCGCATTGCTGATCACCCACAAGTTTCGCGAGGTCGAGCGCTTCGCCGATGCCGTGACGGTGCTGCGCAGGGGGGCTTTGGCCGGTGGTGGTGCGGTGGCTGATATCGATGCGCAACGCCTCGCGGTGCTGATGATCGGCGAATCCCTGCCCAAGGCGAATGAGGCGGCAGATGCGGTTTTCAGTGACACGGGCTCGGCGGCGGTGCTGTCGATCCGCGGGCTGAAGGTAGAAAACGATCTCGGTTTACCCGCCGTCCATGACTTCGATCTCGAAGTGCCTGCGGGCTGCATCGTCGGCATCGCCGGGGTGTCGGGCAACGGCCAGCGCGAACTGGTGCAGGCCCTGACCGGGCAGCGGGCGCGCGCGGGCGGACAGGTCACTGTGTTCGGCGAACCTTTTCGCGCAAGCCGAGCCGACTATCTTCGGCATCGGGTGGCCGCGCTGCCCGAAGAACCCTTGCAGAACGCCTGCGTGCCGGGCTTGTCGGTGGCCGACAACCTGGCTTTGCGCGACTTCGATCGGCCGCCCTGGTCGAGGGCTGGTTGGCTGCGTCCGGCTGCGTTTCGCGAAGCGGCGCTCGCTGGCATCGAAGCCTATCGCGTCAAGACGCGTGGCCCTGACGAGCCGATCGAACGGCTGTCTGGCGGCAATGTGCAGCGGGCGGTGCTGTCACGCGAACTGTCCCGTGACGCGCGCCTGCTCATCGTGATGAACCCGGTGTTCGGGCTCGATTTCCAGGCATCGGCCGAGATTCATCAGCGACTGCGCGACGCCCGAACCCAGGGCTGTGCGGTGCTGCTGGTCAGCGAAGACCTCGATGAACTGCTCGAGTTGTCCGACCGGGTGGCGGTGGTCAATGGCGGGCGCATCGTTTTCGAATCTCATCAGCCGCTCCAGGATCGCGACCGGATCGGCCGCGCGATGGGTGGACATGCGGAGGCGCCCGCGCTGGGCGCCCATTGAAAGGTCGCGATTCATGATGGCCTCGGACAACTGGCGCGAGGTCGATGCACGACCCGGCGTATTCAGATTTCGCCCGGCGCATAGCGCGCTGGTGATGATCGACATGCAGCGCGACTTCATCGAACCCGGCGGCTTTGGCGAGGCGCTGGGCAACGACGTGAGTCAGCTGCGGGCGGCGGTGGAACCGGCACGCGAACTGCTTGCCTGGGCGCGCGCCCAGGGGCTGCGCATCGTGCACACCAAAGAGTGTCACCGGCCCGATTTGTCCGATTGCCCGCAGGCCAAGCTGGAACGAGGCCTGCCGAGTCTGCGCATTGGCGACCCTGGGCCGATGGGCCGCATCCTGATCGATGGCGAACCCGGCAGCGATTTCATCGCGGAGCTGGTGCCGCTGCCGGGCGAAGTGGTGCTTGCCAAACCGGGCAAAGGCGCGTTCTACGCCACTGCTTTGGGCGAGATGCTGCGGGTCTGGGGAGTGACGCACCTGATCCTCGCCGGTGTCACGACCGAGGTCTGCGTGCAGACGACGATGCGTGAGGCCTATGACCGGGGTTACGACTGCCTGCTCGTCGAAGAGGCCACCGCGAGCTATTTTCCAGCGTTCAGACAAGCCACGATCGAGATGATCGTGGCGCAGGGCGGCATTGTCGGCTGGGCGGCGCCGTTGCGGGCCCTGGTGAATCAGGACTGAGCATTGGGTTTGCCTGGTCGGCCCATTCGGGCCTTGCCCTTTGTCCATGAGTCGCAAACGGGCGCCGAACGTTCATCGGCTGGCCGGCAGCGTTCTGCTCACGGCAGCAGCGCCTCGCCCTCGATCTCCACCTTGGCGGCAGGATCGATCAGCCCGGACACCTGCACCAGGGTCATCGCGGGAAAGTGCTTGCCCAGGGTTTCGCCCCAGGCTTTGCCGACCGCGGCGCCCGCACGGTTGAACTCGCCGATGTCGGTGACATAGGCCCGCAGCATGATCAGGTGCTCGGGCCTGCCGCCAGCCGCGCGCAGCACCGTCACCAGGTTGGCCATTGCGATACCCCACTGCACGCCCATGTCGGCATCGGCCGCCACCGAAGGCTCGCCTCGGACCACGCCGATCTGACCGGCGATGCGCACCTGGGTGGCCCCGCGGGCCACGACCGCATGAGAAAAGCCCCGCGGTCGCGGCCAGCCTTCGGGAAGCACGGTTTGGTAGGCGATGTCGCTCATAGTCTGATCTCCGGTGGTTGGCGTTGCGCTTCTCGACGAAACGACCGCTGATGTGAGGGCTGTTCGTCTGGTCAGCCCATTATGGCGTGGATCAATTTGCGCTGGGCCCGGATCAGACATCGCGCAGACAACACCCTGTACTTTCCGCAGTCCGCCACATTTTATCTGCACGACCCCCCGCCCTGATGGGCGCCACCCATTCGCCTGAGTACAGCATTCGATCCGGCCGGCCCAGGCCGGGTCGACGCAGACCTGACAGGTGGCGCACGTTGCGGGCA
>JAYVOV010000696.1:0-3024 GCA_043757735.1 Burkholderiaceae bacterium | reverse complement strand
GGCCTGCCCGGTCTGCTGTCGGGCGTGATGTGGGCAATCATGTTCACCTGTTTCATGCTGGCACTGACCCGCACCAGCACCGCCAACACCATGCTGGTGTCGAGCCTTTCGCCGCTGCTGGCGGCGCTGCTGGCCTGGGTGGTGCTGGGCGAACGGGTTCGACTGGGCACCTGGATCTCGGTTGCGGCCGCGCTGGCGGGCATCGGCTGGATGGTCCGTGACGGGGTGTCGACGCAGGGCCTGTCCGGCATGCTGATCGCTCTGGGCGTGCCGCTGGCCTCGGCAATCAATCTGGTCACCTTGAAAAAAATGCATGCCAGCGTCAACCTGGCGCCGGCCGTGCTGATCGGCGCGATCCTGTCCTGCCTGGTGACCCTGCCGCTTGCCTGGCCCCTGGCAGCCACGCCGCGCGACCTGTCCATCCTCGCCCTGCTGGGCTTCGTCCAACTGGCCATTCCGTGCATGCTGATGGTCCGGGCTGCCCGACATCTGGCGCCCCATGAAATCGCCTTGATCGGCCTGCTCGAAGTCGTGCTGGGCCCGATCTGGGCCTGGCTGGGCGCCAATGAAGTCATAGGCGCATCGACCGCGCAGGGTGGACTGATGGTCCTGACTGCGCTGGCGCTAAACGCCTGGCTGCAGCGCCGCTCCCGCGCAGTACCGGCGCTCGCATGAATCCGCCCCTGGCAGCCGGCACGCCGCCGCGGCCGCTGGCCGAGATGCCGATCGAGCAGCTCGAGGGCCTGCTGACCGACATCGACGACACCCTGACCACCGACGGCCGCCTGGCGGCGTCCGCCTACCTCGCGCTTGAACGCCTGCACGACTCGGGCCTCAAGATCGTGCCGGTCACTGGCCGCTCGGCCGGGTGGGCGCACATGATCCTGAAGACTTGGCCGATCGATGCGGTGGTGGCCGAGAGCGGCGGGCTGTATCTGGCTCGCGAGCCGCACTCTGGCCGATTGCGCCAGGTGCTGCATGCGCCAGCCGCGCAAGTCGCCAGAGAACGCGCTGGCGTGCTCGAACTGGCGCACCGGATCATTGCCGAGCTGCCGGGTTTCGCCGAGGCCAGCGACAACGCCTACCGACAGGTCGATGTCGCCATCGACTGGTGCGAAGAGGTCGAGCCGGTGCATCGCGAGCAGGTGGCCCGAGCCATCGCCCGATTCCACCAGGCCGGATACAGCGCCCGCGCAAGCAGCGTGCACATCAACGCGTGGTCAGGCCATTTCGACAAAGCGCCGATGGCGCTGCGCTGCCTGCAGGAGATCTGGGGTGTCGATGCCGGCCGCGCGAACGCCAACTGGCTGTTCGTGGGCGACGCCCCGAACGACGCCTCGATGTTCGAAGCTTTTTCGCGCAGCGTCGGCGTGGCGAACATAACGCCCGCACTGCCACACCTGCCGGTGCCACCGGGCTGGATCACCCGCGCCAGCCACGGCGCAGGCTTCGAAGAACTGGCTGGCCGACTGCTGCGCCGCTGAGCGCGGCGGTGCTGTCCGATCGGGATCAGCGGCGCAGAACACGGGTTTGTTCGGCGATGCGCCGGCCGTAGCCACGGGCCGAATCGAGATCACCCTGGGGCGGGCTCTGTTCAGGCGGAACGTTGTCGGCCTGCGCCATCACACCGAAAAATCCGCCGAGGCGATTGATGCTGTTCGGATCACCCGGCACGGCCGGGCCCTGTGTGCCGGTGCCGACCCAGATCATGCCGTGCTGCATCGCCAGCGTCGCGAAGTACACGAGCGTGGAAAATTTGTCGCCCGACATGTTCTGCGAACAGGTGAACCCGCCCGCGATCTTGTCTTTCCAGCCCAGGCTGAACCAGACCTTGGCGCTGGCGTCGGCGAATACCTTGAACGGTGCCGAGGCGCCGCCCATGTAGGTGGGCGCCCCGAAAACAATCGCGTCGGCCCCGGCCAGCGCCGTCCAGCCAGCATCGTCGATCGCGGCGACATCGATCAGTGAAGAGGCCGTGCCAGCCGCAGCAGCCGCGCCCGCCTGGACAGCTTGCGCGACTCGCCTGGTATGGCCGTAGCCGGAGTGATAAGCAACGATGACTTTCGGCATGACAATTCCTGAAGTGAGAGTGAACGACTGACCGGATGAACGGGAGCGGCCCGGTGCGGGCCATTCAAGGCAGATCGAACACCAGCACTTCGGCGCTCTGACCACCGGCCAGGGTGACTCGAGGCTCGTCGATCAGCTTCGCCGCATCGCCCGCACCAAGCCGCTGACTGTTGATCTCGATCGAGCCGCGCCCGACATGCACGTACACCCGGCGCCCGGGCGCCACTGCAAGCGCAGCGCTCTCCTGGCCATCGAACAATCCGGCATAGAGCCGGGCATCCTGATGCAGGCGGACCGCGCCTTCAAGGCCTTGCGCGCCGTCGGGCGCGCCGACCAGAGCGAGCCGGCCACGCCTGCTGGCTTCGTCGAAGTGACGCTCTTCATAACTGGGATCGATTCCGATCTGGGACGGTTCAATCCAGATCTGCAGGAAGTGGGTCTCGCCGGACTTCTCGTGGTTGAACTCCGAGTGCATCACGCCGCGCCCGGCGCTCATCCGCTGCACATCGCCCGGGCGGATCACCGATCCATTGCCCATGCTGTCCTTGTGCGCCAGGGCGCCTGCGAAAACATAGCTGATGATTTCCATGTCGCGATGGCCGTGAGTGCCAAAGCCCGAGCCGGGCGCGATACGGTCCTCGTTGATCACCCGCAAGGGACCGAAACTCATGTGAGCCGGGTCCTGGTAGTCCGCGAATGAAAAACTGTGAAACGACTTGAGCCATCCGTGATCGGCGTAACCGCGATCGGCGCTCCTGCGAAATTCGATCATTCATCACTCCTTGTTGGTCAGCGGCGCCGAAGACGCGCTGGTTCGATGAAAGAGAGTTTAACGAGCCGCAATCGCCGGACGGCCGATACAATTCGTGCCCATCATTCAGATTATTTGATCATGAGCATCACCCTGGCTGCCCGGCCCGTCCTCGACACCATCGTCCAGCGTGGCTGCTGCGC
>JAYVOV010000695.1:0-3026 GCA_043757735.1 Burkholderiaceae bacterium | reverse complement strand
TCAATTCGGTCATGTGTTCACCCTCCTCAGGCGGCCCAGTGTTTCAACATCTGTTCGCGATGGTGATGCGCGTCGCCGAACAGTATTTCAGAGCTCTTGGCCCGCTTGAACCAGAGGTGCGTGTCGTTGTCCCAGGTGAAGCCGATGCCGCCATGGATCTGGATAGCGTGAATGGCGGTCTGCAGATAGGTGTCGCTGGCGCCCGCTTTGGCCAGCGAGGCAACGGCGGCGGCATCTGCATCGCCCTCATCGAGCGCAGCAGCGGCGAAATACGCGGCCGACTTGGCCAGCTCCACTTCCACCAGCATGTCGGCCTGCTTGTGCTTCATCGACTGGAACGAGGCAATGGCACGGCCGAACTGCATGCGCATCTGGGCATAGGCCAGCGCGTCTTCGCGCAGGCGCGCGGCGCCCCCGACCATTTCATTTGAAAGGCAGACCGCGGCTTCGACCATGGTTCTGGCGAACGGTGCGACGGCCGCGCCTTCGTCGCCCAGCAGACTGGCCTCGACATTCGCAAACGCCAGGCGCGCCAGCTTGCGGGTCTGGTCCATGGTGACCAGCGCGCGGCGAGAGAGTCCCTGGGCATCGCCGCGAACGGTGAACAATGACAGCCCGGTCTCGCCGGTCGAGCCCGGCGCGCGGGCCAGGACCACGATCAGGTCTGCCGTATGGCCATCGAGCACGAAGCTCTTATGGCCGTTCAATCGATATCCGCCGCCGGACTTGCTCGCCGTGAGGGTCGTGGCGCCGGCATGCCAGCCCCCGCCGTCTTCAGCACTCGCCAGGGTGGCCACGGTCTCGCCCTGGGCAATTCCGGGCAGCAGGGCCTGCTGCTGCGTGGCGCTGCCCGCATTCAAGATGGCGCCGGCACCCAGAACGGTGCTCGCGAAGTACGGCGCGCACAACAAGGCCCGGCCCATTTCTTCGAGCACGATGGCGTGTTCGCTGAAGCCGAAACCGTCGCCGCCCAGGGCTTCGGGAATCCGCACCGCGCAAAGCCCCAGCTCCTTGTTCAGTGCTCGCCAGCCATCGCGCTCCCAGCCGGCCTCGGTGGCCATCAGGCGGCGGACTTCCTTGGTGGGGGAACGGTCCGCCAGGAACCGGCGGACCGCCGCGCGGAACTCTTCCTGCTCTGATGAAAAGCTGAATTTCACGATGATTCCTGTCTGGGCGCCGGATCGGGCGCCGGATCGTCGGGCGCCGTCAGGTGGCTGGAATCTCATGATAGGGCCAAGGCCCCATCACCAATGGTGATGGGGCCTTGAACTCGGAACCCTGGTGATGCGGACCCTGCGCGGCGCAGGGTTTCCGGAAAGCGGCGCTGCAGGTCAGCAGCTGGCGCCGATCAGACGTTCGACCCGGTAAATATCGGCCCGAAGCGCGCCCACTTCTTGCCGTCCCAGCGCTGCAGCTGCATCTGCTTGAGCGGCCGGTGATCGGTGGGGCTGGTGTTGATCTTGATGCCCGGCAGCAGCATCGGGTTCTCGAGATCCTTCAGGTTGTTGGCCTGCGCCATGATGTTCTTGCGCGAAAAGTCACCATTGCACTGCTGCAGCACGCGCACCATCACCATGGCCGTCATGTAGCCGTACGAATTGTAGAAGTCGTCGGGGTTGCCCTCCGGAAACCATTTCGCCATGAAGGCCTTGAAGCCCTTGATGCCGGGATCGTCGGCCAAGCCGGGGTCGCTCGGGTCTTTCAGGTAAACAGTGCTCATCACGCCGACCGCCTTTTCAACGCCCGCCGGAATGATCGTCGCTTGCACTGACGACACACCGCTCGCCACGTAGTGATTCCCTTTGAATCCCAGCTCGAAGGCTTTGCGGATGGCCATCGCGCCGAACTTGCCGGTCACCCCCGAGATCAGCGCATCCGGATTACCCGACATCAGCTGGATCATCTGCGAATCGTGGGTTGCGTCTGTGACCTCGTAGGAGACCGCCTTGACCACGGTGTCGTACTTGGCGCCGAGCACGTCCTTGGCCCCGGTGACGTAGTCGCGGCCGAAATCGTCGTTCTGGTAGAGGATTGCGATCTTGGCGTCGGGCTTGCTCTGCAGGGTGTGCTTGATCGCAACCTGGCATTCGACGCGACCGCTGGGCGCGTACGGAATGGTCCAGGGGTAGGTCTTGTGGTCGGTCCATTTGTCCCCGTTCACCGACAGGAACAGGTGCGGGATACCGATCTGATTGGTGTACTTGACGATCGCCGAGTTGGGTCCGGTGCCCAGGTTGGCGAACAGCAGCGCGACATCGTCCTGCTCGACCAGCTTGCGCGTGACCTCGAGGGTTTTTGCCGGGTTGAAGCCGTCATCGAGATAGATGAAATTGATCTTGCGGCCGGCCACACCACCGCCGTCGTTGATCATTTTGAAATACGCGGCCTGCGCACGCGCGATGGTGCCGAGCGCCGATACCGGTCCGCTCAACGACGTGGTGCTGCCGATGCGGATTTCAGTGGCGCTGACGCCAGGCAGGGTCTGCGCACCAGAGATTCGCGGCAGGACAAACATGCCGCCCGCAGCGGCGGCGGCGCTCAGCAGCGAACGCCGTGTCAGTGCGTTTGCGTCCATCGCGGTATCAGGGGTGTCTGTGGCGGCGTCAGGTGATGCGATGCTTGGCGTGATCATGTTTTGTCTCCTTTGGTGTTGTCTGTGCCGAATGCGTTCGGTTCGCTATGCAAGCTACCTGAAGTCACCGACCGCGGCAACGACACAGGCACGACACAGGCACGACGCAGGCATCGCGGGCATCGCGGGCATCGCGGGCATCGTGGCCGGACTGGCCCGGCGAAGCCTTGCCCTGCCGTTGCCGAGTCGATGGTCACCACGTCCGGGGAATGCCGATTGCGTCGAACGAGTCGGCACCGGCGTCGTATTTGGCCTGCGCGGCCGCCATGAGCGCGATCGCGTCTTCCCGCCGAGCCACGCTTTGAAAGATTGCACTCTCGTTGCGCCGCGCGGCATCGAGCGCGATGTCACGGCCATCGACCAGACTCTGCTTGCAGGCGGCCAGCGACCACGC
>JAYVOV010000694.1:0-3038 GCA_043757735.1 Burkholderiaceae bacterium | reverse complement strand
GTTTGAGCAATCCTTTTTCATGATGGTGCATCTGCCGTACCTGCAGCCCTTTGCCGACATCAACAAGCGCACCTCGCGATTGGCCGCGAATTTACCGCTGTTCCGTGCGAACCTTTGTCCTCTGACTTTTCTGGACGTGCCGGAGCAGGCCTACAGTCGGGCCACTCTCGGCGTGTACGAAATGACCCGCGTGGAGCTGCTGCGCGACCTTTACGTCTGGGCCTACGAACGTTCTACGCAGGAATATCTGGCGATCAAGCAAGACCTGGCGGAGCCCGATCCCCTTCGCTTGGCTTGGCGTGATTTCATCAAACAAACCATCCGCGCAGTGATCACGCAGCCGGAACTTGAGCCGCTTTCCTGTATTCAGCGAGCCGTGGCAGAACGTGTTCTTGGGAGCGAGCAAACAAGTGTAAAGGCACTGATTGTCGAAGAACTCCGCAGGCTGCACGAGGGGGTGCTGGCGCGCTACGGTTTACGACCGTCCGAATACACAGCCTGGAAGGTGGTTCATGGGCATTGACGGGCGAGGGTTCGATTCCGGGTGTCGCACGCGCTGCCCGAGCCACATACGCTGGGGGTTTTTGCGCCGTGCGCCGGCCCGTGGCCTCACCCATGGCCCCACGTTGACGGCCAGCCGTCTGCACGCGATGGTCTGTGAGCACGGCTATGTCGGCAGCGCCAGTCACTTGCGTCATCGCATTGCCGGTTGCCGACCGCGCCCGTCCGCCGAGGCCTACCTGGGCCCACCTCGGCCACCACACGGTTGGCCGGGCCCGGCGCCCGCTGATGGCCTTCGTCATGGTGCTCAGCTACTCGCGCCACCTGTTCGTGCACTTCAGCCTGGACGCCCGCATGGACAGCTTCCTGCGCGGCCATGTCCTGGCGTTTGCCGCCTGGGGCGGGGTCCCGCGGGCGCAGCTTCGACCGGGGTGCGCAGATCGAGGACGCGGCCCACCTGCAGGCGTTGGTCGAGCACAAGCGCGGCACGCGCGTCGTGGAGTTCCTGGCCGGCGGCAACCCGGCCGCGCGCAGCCTGGCGGGCGTCAACCGCGGGTCCATCGGCGAACGGCACAGCGTCCGGCGGCTGTAGCCGCCGCCGCGAACGCGGTCAGTTCATCACCGTCCCGCCATCGACCGCGATCGTCTGGCCGGTCACGAACTTCGAGTCGTCCGACAACAGCCAGCGCACGGCGCCCGCGACGTCGGTGGTCTCGAGATTTCGGGGAATGGCCTGGCCCGAGGCGATGGTCTTGAGCGCGCTCTCGTGCTTCTCGCCGAAGAACTCGCGCGTACCCTCGGTGTTGACGGCCGACGGCGCGATCGCGTTGACGCGGATGCCCGAGCGGCCGAGCTCGCGCGCGAGGCCGCGGGTCATGCCGATCACTGCCGCCTTGGAAGTTGTGTAGTGCAGCGCGAACGGCATGCCGTAGAGCGCGGCGTTGTTCACCAGGCCGTCGATGCGCCCGAACTTCGCCATCGTGGCCTTGGCCATCGCGTCGACCGAGGCCCGGTCGGTGACGATCACTACCTTGTCTTGCAGCATGGGCAACCTTGTCGGTGAGTGGTGCGGGACCTTCAAGGTAACGGATACGCCTGATCATCCGCAATTTTCAGCGTCAGATCACGGTAAAACGCCCACCCGGTCTCGGGCGTAAAGCTCCCCGGGTCGCGCGGCGCAAGGTGGCGGATCAGGTCAAGGTGATTGAGCTTGCTGTGTACGGGGTCCATGTCCAGCTTGGCAGTGCCGCGGATGTGGGACATGACCGTGCGGGCGCCGATGGCGTAGAACCACGACGTGGCGCCGACACCATCCAGCCCGACGCCAGGGAAGTACAAATTTGGCGCGTCCAGGCTGCGGAAGATGCACCCGCAGCGGGATGCGAGATCATGCAGGTTCTGAATGGCCGCCAGGCGAGGCTCTTCAAAAAATCTCAGGTCAATGCCGTAGCCGGTGCCCCAGAGCACCAGGTCCGGCGACAGTTGCGCGCCATCTGATAGCGTCACTTCCGCGCCGACGATTGACAGGATCGTTCCCTGGTGACGCTCGATCTCTGCAAAGCGCGCCAGCATCCCGGCACGGCCGGGAATGAGCTGGTCATGCCGCATGTCGATGGCGCGTTCAGGCAAGATCGACTGGATGCCGAACTTTTCATACCGAGCGCGCAAATCTGCGTCGATGAGCGCGTTCTGCTGCTCCACCGGCATGCCGCTGGCCTGCATCTTGCCGTAGGGACGAAAGCTCCCGGCAACGACTTTCGGTTTGCTGGTCGGGGTGAACCAGCGCACATGGCGATAGACCCAGCGCACGCTCCGTGCCCCGTGCGTCAGAGAGTGTTCCAGCAGGTCAAAGGCCGAGGCTCCACCGCCCACCACCAAAACGTCGCGGCCGCTCAACTCGGTCAGGTCAAACAGCGCGCTGGAGTGCAGTTCGCGCACCTTGCTGTTATGGCGCTCCACCTCGGGGATAACGGGCTGGCTGTGCCCGCCAATGGCCGCCACCAGGTGCCGGGCGCGCACTGTGCCGCCGGGCGTCTCTAGTTCCCAGCACGTACCGTTGTGACGCGCCTGGCGCACCGGGCTGTTGAGGCGGATACCGTCGGCCAGTGCAAAGCGGTCGACCCACGACTCGATGTTGGCCAGAATTTGCGGCTGCGCCGGGCCTTCGACCGGGATGTCGTCGGCGGTCCAGTCCGCCAGGCAAACTTGAATGTCCTGCCAGGGGGGCAGCTCGCGCCACAGGCCACCAACGCCATCGCGGCGCTCCAGCACCAGGGCTTCCAGTCCCGCCTTGCGCGCGTAGGCCAGATGGATCAGGCCCGCCAAGCCGCCGCCGATGATGGCCAGGTCGAGTTCTTTATTGTTTGACATACTTATTGGTGCCCTCGATAGGAGCCGACGATCTCCGCCACGGCAGTGATGGCGAACAGCAAGGCGATTTTTTTCAGTTCAATCGTTACGCTTCCTGCAGCGCCGCGATCAGCGGACACTTCACCAGCCCACTCGTGGTGCAGCAACGCTCGACAAGCCCCTGCAGC
>JAYVOV010000693.1:0-3040 GCA_043757735.1 Burkholderiaceae bacterium | reverse complement strand
CGGCCTTCGACGAAGTCAGTGCGGCGTTCCTGGAGCCGCTGGCCAGGGCTGGCTAGACAGACGCCAGCAGAGACCGCAGGTCGGGCGCGCGGTCGAGGCTCCGAATGGCCGCCACCATCGATTCAAAACGCGCCGGGCCGATCACCGGCGTGACGATCGAATGCGCCTTGGCGACCAGCCGGTTCCATTGCGCGGGCAGGTCGGTGGCTGGAATGGCGACATTGGCCTGTTCAGTGATGGTGCGACCGTCGCGCGTGCGCAGGCTCACCAGCGCGGTGTCGCGATCGGTGGCCGTGACGGCCTGCAGCGTGATGCGCTGGCGGGCCTGAACATATCGCTCGTCGCGCGCGGTCTGATCCGTGTAGAGATCGAGCGCCGCGGTGTCTGCGCCATCCAGCGCCAGCGCTGCCAGGTGCGTGATCGAGAATTTCACGTTCAGGCCGGTCTGCGGATTGGCGATATCGCACACGCCGCGGTGGTTGCCCGCGACGGTGATGGTCATTGCGTCGAGGTCGTCGAGTGTGAGGCGATGGTGTTTGCGCGCCTGGCGGATCGCCTCGATCGTGGAGTGCGTGAGATAGCACGACGCGTGGTACTTGAAGAGCGTGCGCTCGATTGCAAAGCCGGCGCTCGTGTCGATGCTGGCCGGCGCCGGATTGATCATCGGCGCCTGCGTCCGGGCGAAACCCTGCACGCACTCGATGGCCGCCTCCTGGGCGGTGAACCCGCGCGCGGCCAGCTGCGCGGCCATCAGGCCGTTCATCGCGGCCTTGCCGGCATGCAGGGGTTTGGCCATGGTCCCGAACATGCTTTTGAGGCCCGCCGCCTGTGCTGCAGCCAGGCCCAGCGCATTCGCGGTGGTCGACGCATCGAGGCGACGCAGATGGGCGCAGGCGGCCGCCGCGCCAAAGGTGCCGATCGTGCCGGTGACATGGAATCCCTGCTGATAGTGGCTCGGGCCCATCAGTTCGCCGATGCGGCTTTCGATTTCATGGCCGACGATCAGGGCATCGAGCAGCGCTCGGCCACTTGCGCCCTGCATCTGTGCCAGCGCGAGCGCGGCCGGGGCGACTGGTGCGGTGGGGTGACCGACCATCCGCGAGGCGACGTCGTCGAAGTCCAGCGCGTGACCGGCCGAGCCGTTGATCAGCGCCGCGTCGTGGGCGCGGGCACGCTGGCCGCTGCCCAGCAGGCTGCAGGGCAGGTCCGCGCCACCGCCGTACTCGGCCAGCAGCATGGCCACCAGTGGCTCGGTCGAACCGGCAATGCCGACCGCCAGCCAGTCGAGCAGCACGTGTCTGGCCCATTCGCGGGCTGGTTCGCTGATCGCCGATTCGCCGGTGCCGGCGATCCAGTCGGCGAGCAGGCGGGTGAAGCCGGTGGTCGATGCGTCAGCTGCAGCGGGGTTGGTCATGTCGATATCCTGGGTGAGTGATCCGTTGATCAGCACGGTGTCGATGGCGGCATCAGCAGCGGCAGCGTCTGCGCGGGGGGCGTCGGCTCGTGCCGGCTATGGCGCGATTTCGACGACCCGGTCGGCGCGTAGAGAATCGACCTGTTCGCTGGAATAGTTCAGCAGTCCGGTCAGCACCTCGCGGGTGTGCTGGCCGATCCGGTAGGGCGGCGGCGCGGTCGGGGCCAGCGCCTGGCCATCGAGGTGGAAGGGGGGAGCGGTGATGCGGACCAGGCCGCTCACCGGATGAGGCAGGGTGGGGAAGGCCTTGCGGGCAGCCATCTGCGGATGCGCCACAAGTTCTTCGGGGGTGAGCATCGGTACACTCGGGATGCGGGCGCCAGCGAGCGTCTCGACCGCCTTGTCGACGCTCTCGAATGTCGACAGCCAGGCGCCCAGAACTTCCTGCAGCGCGGGCCAGTTGATGCGGCGGCCAGCGGGCGTGTCGAAGCGCGGGTCGGTGAGCAGGTCGGGGCGGCCGATCAGGCCTGCCAGGCGCGGCCACATGTGCGGCGCGCCACCGGACTGCATGGCGACATGGCGACCGCCGATCGGGTGCACCACCATGCCTGCCCGCGGTTTGCGTTCGATCAGGCCGCCGTTGAGCAAGGCTGGGAAATTCACGTCGTCGGCACAGACCAGGCACTCGAGCATCGAGACATCGAGGTAGGCGCCCTGGCCGGTGCGAACCTTGCGCAGCAGTGCCGCGCAGATTGAACCGAAGGCATGGGCGCCGGCCAGCACGTCGGCGGCCTGCAGGTTGGAGGCGCGCGGCGCGGCAATGCCGCCGCGGTCCAGGTCCATCATGCCGGAGAAGGCATTGATGAGGTGTGCATAAGCCTGCATCGAGCTGAGGGGTCCGGTCTGGCCGAACCCGGAAATGGAGCAGCAGACCAGTTCCGGGCGCAGCGCGCGCAGGGCGGCTGCGTCGAGCCCGTATTTGGCCATCACGCCAGGCGAAAAATTCTCGACGACCACGTCTGCCTGGCGGATCAGGTCGAGCACCACCTCGCGCGCGCGCGGATGGGCCAGATCGATGGCGATGCTCTGCTTGCCCGCGTTCATACGGGCGAAGTAGGCGCTCTGGTCAGTGCGCTGCGGGTCGAGCTGCAGGCCGACGTAGCGGACTTCGTCGCCTTCCCCCGGGCGTTCGATCTTGATCACGCGCGCGCCCAGATCGGCCAGCAGGCGGGTGCAGTACGGGCCCGCCAGGACCCGGGTGAAATCGACGACGGTGAAGCCGGCGAGAAGCGGCTCTTCGGCAGGCGTTGGCTTGGACGAATTCATGGGTTGACTCGGATCGAGGGTGGGCGGCAGATGCTTCTCCAGATGAGGCTAGCACAGGCTTGGCGGCGGCCAAGCGGCCGGGGTCCAGAACGCCTGCAACGTTCATCAGCTCGTCGAACACGCGGTGCCCGCATTTCAGTACACTACTGTTTGGAAGCGAAAAAGGATCCGTGTGATGAATAAACTGGTGGTGCGGCGTTTGCTGATCGATCTGGAAGCCCCCCTCGCGAAACGCTGGAACGGTGGCGATGCCTTCAGCACGGCGCTCTTTAACGCGCTGTCGATGAGTTTTCCCGTGGG
>JAYVOV010000692.1:0-11330 GCA_043757735.1 Burkholderiaceae bacterium | reverse complement strand
CCTGAGCCGCTTCCATCTTGTGTACAAGTTTGCTTGCAAGATCCTTGCCATGGCCAACCGCAAGGCGAACTCGCGCTCAACGCTGCCGCGAGCGCGCCAGATCGGAGCGCCGCTGTCACAAGACGCACAAGATCTGTGCGCCGCTGGCACCGCACAAGTGCACACAGGCGCACTGGCCACCACGACAACCGGCAGCAGGTTCGTGGCACAGCATTTGCTAGCTAGGCACAGCATTTGCTAGCTATCTTGTATCCAAGAATGAATCCCGTCAGGAACTCAATGGACCCGGTCTGGATCACAAAGATCCCCGCGAAAGGCAGCGCATCGCAAATCTCTGACCCCCAAGGCCCGCTGTTCGGACAGCGCTTCGCGGTCAAGGACAACATCGATGTCGCCGGCGTGCCGACCACCGCCGGCTGCCCCGCCTTCAGCTACCTGCCGACACGCTCGGCCACGGTCGTGCAGCGCCTGCTGCAGGCCGGCGCCAGCGTCGCCGGCAAGACCAATCTCGATCAGTTCGCCTGCGGCCTGAACGGTTCGCGCTCGCCCTACGGCGTACCACCGAACAGCTTCGACCCCAGCCTGGTGCCCGGTGGATCCAGTTCCGGCTCGGCGGTTGCGGTTGCCCGCGGCGAAGTCGATTTTTCACTGGGCACGGATACCGCAGGCTCCGGCCGCGTCCCGGCCGCGATGAACAACCTGGTCGGTCTCAAGCCGACCCGGGGCCTGCTGAGCAACCAAGGCGTGGTGCCGGCCTGCCGATCGCTCGACTGCGTGTCGATCTTCCACACCACCGTTGCCGACGCGGTCGATGTGCTGATGGCCGCGGCCGCCTACGACCCGCTCGACCCGAGTTCGCGCCGGGTGAAGCTTGATTCCGCGTTCTTCCCCCTGTCGTTCCGGTTCGCAGTGCCCCGCCAGGAAGACCTCGAGTTCTATGGCGACGAAGCCTCGCGCAAGGCATTCGCACAGGCCTGCAGCCGCCTCGAAAAGCTGGGCGGCAAGGCGTGCCCGATCGACTATCGCCCGTTCGCCGAAGCCGCAGCAATGCTCTACGAAGACGCGTTCGTCGCGGAGCGCTACGCCGGCATCCGGGCGTTCTTCGACGCCCACGGCGACGCGAATCCGGACGCCTTCGACCCGACGGTGCGCTCGATCATTGCGTCGGGACGCCGGTTCAGCGCGGCCGACTGGTGCCAGGCCAGCGCCAAGCTGGGCCTGCTGCGCCATCGCTGCGACGCGCTGCTGGCTGAGGTCGACGTGATGGTGGTGCCCACCACGCCCACGATGGTGAGCCTGCAGGCCATGCTGGCCGAACCGATCGAGATGAACCGCCGGCTCGGCCTCTACACCAACTTCGTCAATCTGCTCGACTACGCCGCCATTGCCGTACCGGCCTGCCTGCGCAACGACGGCCTGCCCTTTGGCATCAGTTTCATCGGTCCGGCCGGCAGCGACCTGCGCCTTGCCGACATCGGCCAGCGCTTTCATCACGACACCGGCCTGACTGCCGGCGCCAACCTGCGGGCGCTGCCTGCGGCACGCAGCATCGCGCGCCCCGCCGGCACCACCGTCAAGCTCGCGGTGGTCGGTGCCCACCTGACCGGCATGCCCTTGAACGGCCAGCTTGTCGAACGCGGCGCCCGACTGCTGCGCCCTGCTCGCACCGCGCCCGACTACCACCTGTTCGCCCTGCAGGGCACCGTTCCGCCCAAGCCCGGTCTGCTGCGGGTCGAACCGGCACGCGGCCATTCGATCGCAGTAGAGATCTGGGAAATGCCGATCGAACACTACGGCTCGTTCGTTGCCCTGATCGGCGCGCCGCTGGGCATCGGCACGCTGCGCCTGGAAGACGACTCTGCAGTGCAGGGCTTCTTGTGCGAAGCCATCGATACAGTCGCCAGCCCCGACATTTCCGCCTTCGGCGGTTGGCGACACTACCTTGCCAGCAACGTACCCATCCGCTCCAACCCCGCCTGAGAGGCATTCATGACCCATCGATTCAAGACCGCCCTGTTCGCGGCAGGCCTGGCCCTCGCGACGGTCGCCGGCGCGCAGGGCGCCCGCAAGGAAACACTGCTGATCGCCAACGAGTTCGGCCCGAACATGCTCGACATCCACGGCGTCGGGGCCAACCGGCCTTCCTACGGCGTGGCATGGATTGCCTACGACCGCCTGATGACCCATGGGCGCAAGACACTGCCCAGCGGCGTCACGACCTACGACTACTCGAAGCTGGAGCCTGAGCTGGCCGAACGCTGGGATATCGCCAAGGACGGCAGCGGCGTCACTTTTCATCTGCGCAAGACTGCAAAATTCCATGACGGCACCCCGGTCACCGCCGCCGACGTCAAGTGGAGCTATGAACGCGCCCTCGCCATGGGCGGCTTTCCGCAGTTCCAGATGAAGGCAGGTTCGCTTGAAAAGCCCGAGCAGTTCGAGGTGATCAACGAAAACACCTTTCGGGTGAAGTTTCTGCGCCCGGACAAGATGACCATGCCCAACATGGCGGTGCCGGTCGCGTCGATCTACAACGCAACCCTGGCACGCAAGTACGCCACCCCTGAAGACCCCTGGGCGGCAAACTGGCTGAAGAACAATACCGCGGGCGGCGGCGCCTACAAGGTCGAGAGCTTCAAACCCGGTCAGGAGATTGTCTACACCCGTTTTGACGATTGGAAGAACGGCCCGCTGCCCAAACTCAAACGCATCATCCAGCGCGATGTGCCATCGGCCGGCAACCGCCGCGCCCTGCTGCTGCGCGGCGACATCGACATGACCTACGACCTGCCGCCCAAAGATTTCGGCGAAATGGCCACTGAGACCAGCAAGCTCAAGGTGACCTCGGTGCCGATCGAGAACGCGCTGCTCTACCTCGGAATGAACGTCACCAAGCCACCCTTCAACCAGGTCAAGGTGCGCCAGGCTCTCGCTTATGCCATGCCCTACGACAAGATGTGGGACACCGCCCTGTACGGCCGCGGCGTGAAGCTCTACGGCGCCAGCAGCGAGCCCAAGACAACCGCCTGGCCGCAGGCTCACGGCTACAACACAGACATTGCCCGTGCCAAGGCGCTGCTCGCCGAAGCGGGCTTCCCCAACGGCTTCGAGACCACCCTGTCATTCGACCTGGGCGGCGCCACCGTCAGCGAACCGATGGCCATCCTGATCCAGGAGTCGCTGGCCCAGATCGGCATCAAAGCGCAGATCAACAAAGTGCCCGGCGCCAACTGGCGGGCGGCGCTGCTCAAGAAAGACCTGCCGCTGATGATCAACCGCTTCGGCGGTTGGCTGAACTATCCGGAATACTTTTTCTACTGGTGCTACCACGGCCAGAACGCGGTGTTCAACACGATGGGCTATCAGGACCCCGAGATGGACAAGTTCATCACCAACGCCCGCTTCGCCGAAAGCAAAGCCATCTACGACGACCAGGTGCGCGCCATGATCCGCAAGGCGTTCGTCGATGTGCCGCGCGTACCACTGTTTCAGCCGACACAAGATGTCGCCATGCAAAAGAACATCAGCGGCTTCACCTACTGGTTCCACCTGCAGCCCGACTTCCGCCAGATCGTCAAGAACTGATCGGCTGTCAGACGTGACGACCGCCCGCCGCTCCGAAAGCCGCCGATGCTCCTGCTGATCGCCAAGCGCCTGCTGCTGTCGGTGCCGACCATCGCCGGCATCATCCTCGTGACCTTCGCACTCACGCGGCTGCTGCCGGGCGACCCGGCGGCCTACTTTGCCGGCAACGCCGCCAGCGTCGAGGCGGTCGAGCAGATCCGTCAGAAACTCGGCCTGAACCAGCCGCTCGCCACGCAGTTCCTGCGCTATGTGCGGGAACTGGCGGCGGGCGACTGGGGGCAGTCGCTGTCTACCGGGCAATCGGTCGCGCATGAGATTGCCACCCGCCTGCCCGCATCGCTGGAACTCACGCTGGTGGCGCTGCTGCTGTCGCTGGCGGTCTCAATCCCGCTCGGTGTGCTCGCTGCCACCCGGCCGGGGTCGTGGATCGATCAAGTGTGCCGTCTGGTCACCACCGCCGGCGTTTCGCTACCGGTGTTTTTCACCGGTCTGCTGCTGTCTTTTGTCTTCTACTTTCTGCTGGGCTGGGCACCCTCGCCGCTCGGACGCCTCGACCCCTACGTGAGCGCGCCTCCCGGCATCACCGGCTTTTACCTGATCGACAGCCTCATCGCGCGCGACAGCGCCGCATTCGTCTCGAGCGTCAAACAACTCGTCCTGCCCGCGCTCACGCTGGCCCTCTTTGTGATGGCGCCGGTGGCGCGAATGACCAGAGCCTCGATGCTGGGCGTGTTGTCGGCAGACTTCGTTCGCACAGCGCGTGCGATGGGTCTGTCACGAACCCGGGTGCTGTATGGCTACGCTTTCCAGAACGCGTTCCTGCCGGTGCTCACCACTATCGGGATGGTGTTTTCCTTCATGCTCGGCGCCAACGTGCTGGTCGAGAAGGTCTTCGCCTGGCCTGGCATCGGCTCGTTCGCGGTTGAGTCACTGGTGGCGAGCGACTACGCGCCGGTGCAGGGCTTCGTGCTGACCATGGCGATCCTGTACGTGGCGCTCAACCTGGTGATCGATCTGCTCTACCTTGCGATTGATCCACGCGTAACAATGGAGGGCTGAGATGGCCGACACCGCAATCGCCGGCGCCGCGAAGGCCGATATCGCGAACGCCGATACCAGTCTGTTCGCCCATGCCCGCTACGTGATCGGTGAAAACCCGCTGACCGGGGCAGCCTTCATCCTGTTCGCGATGTTCCTGGTGCTGGCGGTGGCCGGACCCTGGCTCGCGCCCCATGACCCGCTCGCCACGCAGACAGCGGCGGCAATGCAGCCGCCCTCGATGCGCCACTGGTTCGGCACCGACGCCTTGGGCCGCGACGTGCTCTCGCGGGTGATGGCCGCGGCGCGAATCGACTTCGGCATCGCACTCAGCGCGGTTGCGCTGTCGTCGGTGCTCGGCATCGTGCTGGGCATGCTGGCCGGCTATCACGGCGGCTGGTTCGATCGGGTGGTCGGCCGGGTGGTCGACACCATCATGGCGTTCCCGCTGTTCGTGCTGGCGATGGGCATCGTCGCCGCCCTGGGCAACACGGTGGCCAACATCGTGCTCGCCACCGCGATCATCAACCTGCCCTTCTACCTGCGGGTCGCGCGTGCCGAAACCAACATCCGTCGCGATGCGGGCTTCATCGAAGCCGCCCGCGTGACCGGCAACAGCACCACCCGCGTGCTGGCCTTTCACATGCTGCCCAATATCCTGCCGCCCGCCATGGTTCAGATCTCGCTGAACATGGGCCTGGCCATTCTGAATTGCGCCGGCCTGTCATTCATCGGCCTGGGCGTTCGAGCGCCACAGCCGGAATGGGGAATCATGGTGGCCGAAGGCGCGCAGTACATCGTCTCGGGCGAATGGTGGGTGGCGCTGTTCCCGGGCGCGGTGCTGATGCTCGCCGTCTTCTGCTTCAATCTGCTGGGCGACGGTCTGCGCGACATCATCGACCCGCGGCGGCGCACATGACGGCCCTGCTCGACATCGACGGCCTGTCGCTGGCGTTCCGCACCCGCGGCGGTACTGTCTCCGCCCTGCAGACTGTTTCGCTGTCCTTGAACAAGGGCGAAACCCTGGGCCTGGTCGGCGAGAGCGGCTCCGGAAAATCGGTGCTTTCGTACGCGGTCATGGGCATTCAAGACCCAGCCGCCCGCATCACCGCCGGATCGATCCGCTTCGACGGCATGGATCTGCTCTCGATGCCCGAGCGCCAGATGGCCGACATCCGCGGGCGCGAGATCGCGATGATCTTCCAGAATCCGCGGGTGGCCCTGAACCCCATCCGGCGGGTCGGCCAGCAGATCGCCGATGTCCTGGCACGCCACACCACAACGCTGCGCGGCGAGCGCGCAGGGCGGGCTGTGGCGATGCTCCAGGCTGTTCGCATTCCCGACCCCGAGCGGCGCGCCCGCGCCTATCCCTTCGAGATGTCCGGCGGGCAATGCCAGCGCGTGATGATCGCAATGGCGCTGGCCGCGAACCCGGCCCTGCTGATCGCCGATGAGCCGACCACCGGACTCGACGTGACGACCCAGGCCGCGATCATGCAACTGCTGCGCGACGCCGCCGCCGGCCGCGCCATGGCCACCGTGCTGATCACGCACGACCTGGCCCTGGCCAGCGAAAGCTGCGACCGGATCGCGGTGATGCATGCCGGTCATGTGGTCGAGGTCGCGCCGACCCGTGACTTGTTCGCGCGGCCTCGTCACCCCTATACAGCTGCCCTGATCCGTTCGGTGCCGGCCAGCGCCACAACCCTCGCCGATCTCGACGCCATTCCCGGTTCGCTGCCCGATCTGCGCGCGGCACACCTGCCGGCATGCCGTTTCGTCGAGCGCTGTGCACGGGCTCAGCCGCAGTGCCGGACTGCGCCGCTGCCCCAGATGATCGAGGGCGAAACCAGGGTGGCCTGCCACTTCCCGCTATGACCACCACCCCGTCGAACGCCTCTCCTCTGCTGAACGCCGCGCCCCTGTCGAAAGCCCCTCCTCTGCTCAACGTCGCTCATCTCGTCAAAAAATTCCCGATGCGCCGCGGCTTCCTGCGGCAGGGCAAGCCCTCGTTCCTGCATGCGGTCGACGACGTCAGTCTGAGCATCGAACGAGGTGAGTCGGTCGGACTGGTCGGCGAATCAGGCTGCGGCAAATCGACCCTCGTCCGTCTGCTCGCGCGCCTGCTCGATGCAACCGAAGGCGTCATCGACTTCGACGGCGAAAACCTCGTGGCCATCGCGGCCAGCAAGTTCGCCAGACACGCTCGACGCCGGGAGGTGCAGGTCGTGTTCCAGGACCCCACCGAATCGCTGAATCCGCGCTACAAAGCATTCGACTCCATCGCAGAACCGCTGCGGCTGCTCGCCGGGCTGCGTGATCGGGCACAGATTGCCGCACGCGTCCAGGGGGCGGCCGCCGAGGTGGGCCTGCCGCTCACGCTGCTCGGCCGGTATCCGCACCAGTTGTCCGGCGGCCAGAAGGCTCGGGTCAACATCGCGCGCGCAGTGGCGGTGCGACCGCGCCTGATGATCCTGGACGAGCCGACCGCTGCCCTGGACGTCTCGGTGCAGGCGGTCGTGCTCGATCTGCTGGCCGACCTGCGCAGCCGCCATGGTCTGTCCTATCTGTTCGTCTCGCACGACCTCAATGTGGTCCGCCTGATGTGTGACCGGGTGATGGTGATGTACCTGGGGCGCATCGTGGAGTCGGGACCGGCTGCCGAAGTCTTCGCTCGGCCGGCGCACCCTTACACGCGACTGCTGGTCGACGCGCTGCCTCGGCTGGGCGCGCCGGCGCCTGCTGTTGCACTGCCGGCGGGCGAGCCGGGGAGCCCGATCGACCCGGATCCGCGACAATGCCGCTTCGCGTCACGATGCCCGGGTGCGCGGCCACGCTGTTCCGAGATGTCGCCCAGCCTGGTCGTGCACGCCGGACAACACGAGGTGGCCTGCCACTTCCCACTGTCAATCCCTGCTCCTAAGGAGGCCGCAGCATGAATTCAACCTTGCACGCCTACGTCGATGCCGCGCTCGCCCTGCATGGCTTCGAGCTGTCTGAAGACGCACGAACGGCCGTGCATCAGAACTTCGAGCGCAGTGCCTCGATCGCAGCCACCTTTCTCGATCTGCCGCTGGGCACCGAAGACGAAATGGCGCCGGTGTTCGTCCCCGTGAGCGCGCCATGATCGATGCCATCGGCACCGCCAGCAGGATTCGGGCACGCCAGATCAGCGCGCGCGCAGTGATCGAACAGACGCTGGCCGACATCGCCGCACGCAACCCTCGCGCCAATGCCTTCACCCTGGTGACCGGTGCGCGGGCACTCGCCCAGGCAGATTCGATCGACCAGGCAATCGCCGCCGGTCGCATGGTTCCGGCGCTGGCCGGCGTGCCGTTCGCAGTAAAGAACCTGTTCGACATCGCTGGCGAAGTCACCACGGCGGGCTCGATCGTCAACCGTTCGCTGCCCGCCGCCCGCGCCGATGCCGCGCTGGTGACGCGACTCACGCAGGCCGGCGCAGTGCTGGTCGGGGCCCTCAACATGGACGAATACGCCTATGGCTTTTCGACCGAGAACAGCCACGACGGGCCAGCCCGCAATCCCCATGACCGAGACCGGATCGCCGGCGGCTCCTCCGGCGGGTCGGCCGCGGCGATCGCCGACGGTCTCGTGCCCCTGACGCTGGGCACCGACACCAACGGCTCGATCCGGGTGCCGGCTTCGTTGTGCGGCGTCTTCGGCCTCAAGCCCACCTACGGCCGCTTGTCGCGGCGCGGCGCGTTCCCCTTCGTGGCGAGCCTGGATCACGTCGGCCCGTTTGCCGCCAGCCTGGCCGACCTGGCGCTTTGCTACGACCTCCTGCAAGGCGCCGACCCCGCAGACCCCGCCTGCGCCCAGCGTCCCGACGAACCTGTCAGCGACGCACTCGCACAGGACCTGCAGGGCCTTCGCATCGCGCGCCTGGGCGGCTACTTCGCGCAATTCAGCGGGCCGGTCGCCACCCGCGCGCTGGACCTGGCCTGCGCGGCACTGAACGTGCAGGAAACCCGCGAATGGCCGCTGGCCGCAGCCGGCCGCGCCGCCGCCTTCATCATCACCGGCGCCGAGGGCGGGGCCCTGCATCTGGCCAATCTGCGCGCGCGTTATGACGACTTCGAACCCCTCTCGCGCGACCGATTCATCGCCGGCTGCCTCACCCCGGCTGCCTGGTACGACCGCGCCCAGCGCCTGCGCCGGCGGTACGCTCGCGAAGTGGCCCAGGCGTTCAGCACGACCGACATCTTTCTCGCCCCCGCCACCCCCACGCCTGCGCCACTCATCGGCACCGCAACCATCGACATCAATGGCCAGCAGATGCCGTCGCGGCCCAGCATGGGCATGCTGACCCAACCGGTTTCATGCATCGGTCTGCCCGTGCTGGCCGCGCCCGTGCCAGTGCCCGGCGAACTGCCGATCGCGATTCAGATCATCGCCGCGCCCTGGCGCGAGCACGACGCCTTCCGGGTGGCCGCGGCACTGGTGCGCGCCGGCGTGTGCCGTGCCCCCCGCCGCCCCGCCGACTGACAGCAACCGAGACCCCTTCATGCAGATCAATCTTCCCGCCGTGCTGAGCGAGGTAACCGAGGCGTTCGCGCGCTACGAGGCCGCGCTGGTTGCCAACGATGTCGCAGTGCTCGACGAACTCTTCTGGCGCAGCCCCCACACCCTGCGCTACGGCATCGGCGAAAATCTCTACGGCTATCAGGCCATCCAGGACTTCCGGGCCAATCGCCCCGCTGCCGGGCTCGCGCGCACGGTGCTGCGCACCGTGATCACCACCTACGGCACAGACTTCGCCACTGCCAACATCGAATTTCAGCGCGACGGCGCGACCAGAACCGGGCGCCAGAGCCAGACCTGGATGCGCACGCCTGATGGCTGGCGGGTAGTCGCCGCCCACGTCAGCCTGATCGCAGGCTGATCGGTTGTCGCGCTGAGATCGCCATCGCCATGGGCGCCATCGACACCGCTCGCCCGCTGCGCGCCTCGCTCGCTGACACAGTCTACGAGAAGGTGAAAGACGACATCGCGGAGTTTCGCCTGGTCCCTGGCGACCGCTTCACCGAGACCGAAGTCGCCACCCGTCTGGGCGTGTCGCGCACGCCGGTCCGTCAGGCGCTCTTTCGGCTGCAGCGCGAGGGCTTCGTCCAGGTTCACTTCCGTTCGGGCTGGCAGGTTCAGCCCTTCGATTTCGAGATGTTCGAGCACCTGTACGACCTGCGGGTGGTCCTCGAGACGACCGCGGTTCAGCGCCTGTGCGAAGCCGCTCTGGACAAGGTCGACCGCGGCCGGCTCGACGCCCTGCAGGCTTTCTGGCTGGTGCCCAGGCCGGAGCGAAAGCTCGATGGCCGCCTGGTGTCGCGCCGCGACGAGGCGTTCCATGCAACACTGGTGGCCGCCGCCGGCAACCCTGAACTGGCCAAAGTCCATCGCGACGTCACCGACCGCATCCGCATCGTGCGCCGCCTCGACTTCACCCAGCTCGAGCGCGTGCAGTCAACCTACGACGAACACAGCCAGATCCTGCGGGCGGTGCTTCGGCGCCGCACAGAGCAAGCGGTAATGCTGCTGCGCAGCCACATAGAGGCCAGCAAGTCTGAGGTCCGAAAACTCACGCTTCACAACCTCTATCTGGCCAAACGGCCGGCACGCGGCTGATCGCAGACAAGCTTCGAGCGACTCGCAGCTTGTCAGGCTCGGCGCCCGGGTATCTCGGGCCAGATCGGTCAGTGGCTGGAGGTCCGCCCGCGGGTGCTCAAGATCACCCGCACCCTGGCCTTCGTCGACTGTCTGGTGATGGCCGACGAGATTCTGCTGGCGCGCCCGAACGCGCCATTTCGTCTGGGCTAGAAGGTTGTCGAGACCGGCGGCTGTCAGCGCTGAATCTCGGGCGGCTGTCGGAGTTGAATCCTAAACAGAAGCGGCAGCGCCAACTCGCGCCAGGCGCGCCATCTGCGCAAAGCGCACCACCTCTTCGCCGACTATCTCGCAGGCTTTGACGGCATCTGGGTCGGCAGGCACATCGTCAGCGCCGAACGGCCGATTGCGCGACGAAATCGCCGCCCCATAGGGCGTCGGCCAGCCGCGCAAGGCATGAACGACCGCACGCAGCGCCATCATCGTGGTGCCCATCGCCTGCGGACCATCGGCACAGACGATGCAGCCAACCGCACGGCCTTCCAGATAGACACGCGGGCCTTCACGCATGTCCTCGACGAAGTCGATCGCGTTCTTCACGAGACCTGAAATGCCACCGTGATACGAGGGCGTCGCGATGATCACGCCGTCGGCACGACGCAGCTCGGCGACCAGCTGGATCGCTTGTTCGCTGCGATCGGGCCGCGCCGGATCATAGGGCTCGAAAGGCATGTCGCCCGAGCCGAATGCACGGACCTCGCAGCCCAGAGCCTTGGCGCGGTTCAGGGCGGCCGCGAGCGCACGCTCCGAGGTGGAACCGCTGCGGGTGGTGCCCCCGATACCGACGATGTACGGACGATCTTGCATGGATGGCTCTTTCCGGGCGCATGGGAAATCATCGGCGGCACACGACGCGCCGCCCTGCGGAAGACAATGCAGACCAGTCTATCAAGCCGCGCCGCCGGGCCGGATCCCCGCCCGCCCGCGGATTTCATTTTGGCCCCGTCACCGCGCTGCACTGGACAGGGTCGAATAGCCGGGTGTAGAAGTGGACTCCCCCACCCCCGTGCCTGGCGCATCGCCGGATC
>JAYVOV010000691.1:0-3055 GCA_043757735.1 Burkholderiaceae bacterium | reverse complement strand
CGCCGGCTGCTTTGACCGCGCCGCTGGGGTCCTCGTCGGGAATGACATCGAGCGCGGCCAGTTGAACCGGCAGCCGACCATAGATGTGGCGGGTGCAGTTCAGCAGGGCGGTTCCCAGGGGCTCGTGGGAGACGAGAAGTATTCCGATCATGACCGCGAATGTATCAGCCGCCGACCGCCCGCTCGAGCGCGTCGACGAACATGCCGGCGACGTCGAAGCCGCTCTGCTGCGTAATCTCCTGGAAGCAGGTGGGACTGGTCACGTTCACTTCGGTGAGCGACTCGCCGATCACGTCGAGCCCGACCAGCAGCAGGCCGCGCGCGGCAAGCAGCGGCGCCAGGGCCTCGGCAATACGCCGATCAGTCGCGGTGAGCGCGCGCGCGACACCCGTGCCACCGGCGGCAAGGTTGCCGCGCGCCTCGCCCTTCTTGGGGATCCGGGCCAGGCAGTAGGGAACAACCTTGCCGCCGATCAGCAGCACCCGCTTGTCGCCGTCGGCGATCTGCGGCAGGTAGCGCTGCGCCATGACGGTGCGCGCACCGAACAGGTTCAGGGTTTCGATGATGACCGAGAGGTTTGGATCATCCGCGCGAGCCCGAAAAATCGAGGCGCCGCCCATGCCGTCGAGCAGCTTGAAGACAGCTTCGCCATGTTCGTGCGCAAACGCGCGCAGGCGAGCCGGATCGCGGGTGACTATGGTGGGCGCAGTGAACTCGGCAAACTGCGCGATGCTGAGTTTCTCGTTGTGGTCGCGCACCGCCCGGGGGTCGTTGAATACCCTCGCGCCGGCCCGCTGGGCATGCTCGAGCAGGTAGGTGGAGTAGATGTACTCCATGTCGAACGGCGGGTCCTTGCGATTGAGTACCGCGTCGAAAGCCGAGAGCGGCTCTTCGCGCTCCGGGTCGAGGCGGTACCAGTCGTGCTGCGTGCCGGTGATGTCGGTCAGGTGCAGGCGACGGATGTTGGCCAGCACCTGACCACCCGCCAGCGAGAGTTCACCCTGCGCGCAGACGTGAATTTCATGGCCACGACCCTGGGCCGACGCCATCATCGCGTAAGTGGAATCCTTGTAGGTCTTTATCTGATCGAGCGGGTCGAGAATGATGGCAATGCGCATCGTCGTTCTCCGGAGTGGTCGGTGCGTGCGATGGCAGGTCGCCGCTCGCTTGCGCCATGAAGGGTGGTTCGATCAATCGATGCAGTGCGGCCGGCGCGGCCCGTCACCCGTACAGCGACTGATCGGGGTCGGTGCGCTCGAGTTCGATCGACGCGGCCAACATTGCGAGCCGAGCCACCACACCGTAGGCGTAGAACCGATTCTGCGCCAGATCGGGGGCGCCATTTCTGTCGGGCATGTTGCAGCTGGTCGCGAACGGCAGGGGCACGAAATGCATGCCGGGCGCGTTCAGATTCTCATCGCGTCCACGTTCGGCATGCACCCGGTAGAAGCCGCCCACCACATACCGATCGATCATGTAGACCACCGGCTCTGCCACGCTCTCCTGCACCGTCTCGACCGTGGGCACACCCTCCTGCAGGATCACTTCATGGACCTGCAGGCCCTCCTTGGACACCGCCATCAGATTGCGGTCGCGCCGGGTGAGGTTGCGCACTTCAGAGGCGTCCTTCACCGACAAGATGCCCATACCGTAGGTGCCGGCATCGGCCTTGATGATCACGAAGGGCGTGGCCTGGATGCCGTATTCGCGGTATTTCGAGCGCATCTGGCGCAGCACCTGATCGACATTCGCAGTGAGACAGTCCTCGCCCTCGCGCGAATTGAAGTCGACCTTGCCGCAGGCGGCGAAAAATGGGTCGATCAGCCAGGGATCGATGTCGAGCATCTTCGAGAACCGCTTGGCGACGTCCTTGTACGCGGCGAAGTGCTGTGTCTTGCGCCGCACAGCCCAGCCGGCATGCAGCGGCGGCAGCAGCACCTGCTCATGCAGATCGGTCAGGATCTCCGGCAGCCCGCCAGACAGGTCGTTGTTGAGCAGCACCGAGCACGGATCGAAATCCGCCAGACCGACACGCCGACCACTGCGGCGCAATGGTTCAAGCATGATCACCGAGCCATCGGGCAGCGGCACCCGCAAAGGGGCGGTGATCTCGCGATCGAGAGAGCCGAACCGTACATTGAGACCGGTCTGGCGAAGAATGGCGGCCAGCCGCTGGACATTGGTGAAATACAGCGGGTTCCGTGTTTGATTCTCGGGAATCAGCAGCAGATTGCGCGCATCGGGACAGTACTTCTCGATGGCCGCCATAGCCGCCTGCACCGCCAGCGGCAAGGTCGAGTCAGAAAGGTGATTGAAGCCTCCGGGAAACAGATTGGTGTCCACCGGCGCCAGCTTGAATCCCGCATTGCGCAGGTCCACCGAGCAATAAAACGGCGGCGTGTGCTCCTGCCATTCCAGACGCAGCCAGCGTTCGATTTGCGGCGTGGCCTCGAGAAACCGGCGCTCGAGGTCGAGCAGGGGGCCCTTCAGGGCAGTGAGCAGGTGCGGGACCATCGAGGGGCGGCTCTTAAGACAGCGGGGACCCTTCGATTGTAGCCAACTACCGCGCTGCCTTCAGCGCGCTGGAAAGTTCGGCCCGTGGACGGATAATCCCGGCCATCCGGCGAACTGGCGCCGACCTCGTCCCCTCCTGGAGAACCAATGCCATCGACCATCATCGATTCCGCTATTTTCGGCGACATCTTCAGCACACCCGCGATGCGTCGTGTCTGGTCGGACGAAAACCGCACCGCCAAATACCTCGAAATCGAATCCGCGCTCGCCAAAGTCCAGGGTGAACTCGGCCTGATCCCAGCCGAAGCCGCCGCCGAGATCATCCGCGTGTGCGCGATCGAGAACATCGACATGGTCAAGCTGAAGGCGCAGACCGAGCGCATCGGCTACCCGGTGCTGGGCGTGGTCTCGCAGATCAATTCGCTGTGCCGCGACAAGCTGGGCGAATATTGCCACTGGGGCGCCACCACTCAGGACATCACCGACACCGCGACGGTGCTGCAGGTCCGCGAGGGGCTCGAAATCATCGAAGCCGACCTGA
>JAYVOV010000690.1:0-3057 GCA_043757735.1 Burkholderiaceae bacterium | reverse complement strand
CGCTGCAGCAGATCAAACGCCTCTCGGCGAAGTTCGAGCAGCCGCTGTCGACCATCGTGCGCGATCTGCCCAAGATCCAGGAAGCCAAGCGCGCAGAAGCGACGATCTACCGCGACAGCGAAACCACCCGCGGCCTGCTGCAGACCATCGGCAAACAGCTGCAATTCGAGGAAGCCAGCCGCAGCTGGAACCTCTGGATCGTCTTGTTCTTTGCCGGTGTCGGCCTGCTGGCCGCGCTGGCAATGGTGCAGGCCTATCTGGGTGACAGCCGCGCCCGTGCCGAAGAAGCCGAGAGTCAGCGTCGGGAAGCCGAGCGGCTCGAGCAGGAGGCCAAGCGAACCAACGACCAGAACCAGTCGGCAATTTTGCGCCTGATGAACGAACTGCAAGAAGTAGCCGACGGCGATCTGACCGTTCAGGCCACGGTGTCGGAAGACATCACCGGTGCGATCGCCGACTCGGTCAATTACACGGTCGAAGAACTGCGCAACCTCGTCGCGCGCATCAACGCCACGGCGGAACTGGTCAACGAGGCTTCCTCGAAAGCCCAGATGATTGCCTCGAGCCTGCAGGCCGCCTCGGAGCAGCAGAGCCGCGAAATCCGCGAGACCGGCGAGTCGGTGCTGCGCATGGCCCAGCAGATCAACGAAGTATCGGCGCGGGCCTCCGAGTCCGCGAACGTTGCCCGACACTCGCTGTCGGCATCTGAAGAAGGTGCGCGTGCGGTTCAAAATGCCATCACCGGCATGAACGGCATTCGCGACCATATTCAGGAGACCGCCAAGCGAATCAAGCGGCTTGGCGAGTCCTCGCAGGAGATCGGCGAGATCGTCGAACTGATCTCCGATATCACCGAGCAGACCAACGTGCTGGCACTCAATGCCGCCATTCAGGCCGCGTCGGCGGGCGAAGCCGGTCGTGGGTTCACCGTGGTGGCCGAGGAAGTGCAGCGCCTGGCCGAGCGCAGCGCCGAGGCGACCAAGCAGATCGCGGCACTGATCAAGACCATCCAGACCGACACCCAGGACGCGGTGGCGGCGATGGAGCGCAGCACCCAGGGTGTGGTCGAAGGAACGCGTCTGTCCGACGACGCCGGCCGTGCGCTGGGCGAGATCGGCAGCGTCTCGACTCACCTCGCCGAGCTGATCGAAGATTTCTCCAACACCACCTCGCGGCAGGCTGCTTCGGCCGGCACGGTGGCGCAGTCGATTCAACGCATCCTCCTGGTGACCGAACAGACCAGCGAGGGCACTTTGCAGACCGCGGGCTCGATCCGCCAACTCTCCGAACTCGCGCAGGAGCTCAAAAGCTCCGTGTCGCGATTCAAGGTCGCTTAAGGAAGCGAAAGGGCGAACCGATGGCTTCCGATCTTGTAACTCTCTCTTGGTGCCTGGGCGAGATTCGCCAGGCCTTGAACCAGGCCGAGCAATTGCTTGAGAAGCAGTTGCAGGCCGAGTCCGGCGACTTCGCCGGATTGCGCGCCGCGCGTGCCTGTCTGCATCAGGCACATGGCGCTTTGCAGGTGGTGGACATCGAAGGCGTGTCTCTGCTGACGCAGGAATCCGAGGCTTTGCTCGATGCGGTCGAGCGCGCCGACGTGGTGTTCGGCGCCGACGTGGTATCGCGTCTGGGTCAGGCCTTCCAGGCGGTCGTCGAGTATCTCGAGGAATTGATGCAGGGCGGGCAAGCCCAGCCGCTGCATCTGTATCCGTTCTACCGGGCTCTGCTCGAGTGCCGCCGCGCCGAGCGAGTGCACCCGGCCGATCTGTTCTTCCCCGACCTGGCGGTGACTCGCGGTCCGGCGTTCGACTCGTCGATGCGTGCCGATGCAGCGGCGCTGGCCGGGGCCCGCGGCGCTTTCGAGCGCGGCCTGCTGCAATCGATCCGCGAGCCCGGCTCCGCAGCGGGTCTGCAACTGATGCATGGATCGGTCAGTGCGGTGCGTGAATCGCCGCACGGCGATGCCAATCGCGCGTTCTGGTGGGTCACGCAGGTTTATTTCAATGCCTTGCGGCGCGGCCTGCTGCCGCTGGACGTGATGGCCAAGCGGCTGCTCGCTCGGTTCAATCTGCAATTGCGTAAAACGCTCGAAGAGCGCGCGCCGGTCTCTGAACGGCTGCTCAAGGACATGCTGTTCTCGCTGGCCGGCGCTGCGCCGGGCGACGCCCAGATCGACGAGGTCCGCGGCGCCTACGGACTCGATGGCGCGATCCCCGTCGACTACGAGCGCGCGCGGTTTGGCCGGATCGACGCGAAGGTGATGCGTGCTGCCCGCGAGGCGCTTGCCAAAGCGCGCTCCGCGTTCGACAAGGTCACCCGCGGCAGCGCTGCCGACATCTCCGGGTTCGCACAAGGAGTCGATGCGTTTCGGGACGCGGTCGAGCAGTTGCCCACGAAGGGTCTGCATTCGATCGGTCGTGTCCTGGGCGAGGTTCGCCGGACTCTGAACGCCGACAGCGCCTATCTGCCCGAGCAGGTGGCGCTGGAGCTGGCCACGACAATCCTGTTCGCCGAGCAGGCGCTCGACAATGGCGCCAGGCCCGGCTCGCAGCATGACCTGCATGGCGCCGAGATGGCCGATCGCCTGTTGGGTGCGCTGGCGGGAAGGCCGCAGCAAAATGATCCGCCGCCCTGGCTGCGCGCGCTCAGTCAGGCGGCCCAGGAACGGCTCACGATGGCCACCTTCATTGCCGAGGCTCAGTCGAGCCTGCGGCAGGTCGAGAAGGTGCTCGATGGCTATTTTCGTGATGCCACGCAGGCCTCCAATCTGCCCGAGTGCGTTCGAGCGATGCACCAGGTGGCGGGTGCCTTGCGTCTGCTTGGCCATGATGCTGCCGGGCGGGGCGCGGAGCTGGTGGGCTCGCAGGTCGCAGGCTTTGCCAATACGGCCGACGTCGACGACGTCGCGCAGTCGGCAGAGTTCGAAAAAGTCGCTGCCAGCGTTGGTGCGCTCGGATTTTTCCTCGAAGGTCTGCAGCATCCGGAGCGCGTGAGCGCCCAATATGAGCTCGACGAGGAAGCCGGTGAATTCCGGGCCCGCCTGGGCCTGGCGCTGCG
>JAYVOV010000689.1:0-3057 GCA_043757735.1 Burkholderiaceae bacterium | reverse complement strand
TCGCGCTCTATACCGAAATGCTCAATGAGGCGGTGCGTTCCCTGAAGGCCGGACGCGAGCCCGATCTCTCCGCGCCCCTGGGTGCGACCACTGAGATCAAGCTGCACCTGCCGGCGCTGCTGCCGGTCGATTACTGCGGCGATGTGCACGAACGCCTGACGCTCTACAAGCGGCTGGCCAGCTGCGACCGGGTCGACGCACTCGAAGGGGTTCAGGAAGAGCTCATCGACCGCTTCGGCAAACTGCCCGACCCGGCGCGCGCGCTGATCGAAACACATCGACTGCGCATCCAGAGCAAGGCCCTGGGCATCATCCGGATCGATGCCGCGGCCGAAGCGATCCAGTTCCAGTTCGTGCCGAATCCGCCAATTGCGCCGGAACGGATCATCCGCTTCATTCAGAGCCGGCGCGACGCCAAGCTGGCCGGGCCCGACCGCCTTCGCCTCACCATTGCATCCACCGATCTCGCCTCGCGTCTGCAGCGCATACGCGAGGTGCTCAAGGCCCTTACATGAATCTCGTGATCCAGCATCCGGCGCTCGCTCGCAGCACCGTCCACTCGATTGCCGACGAGCTTGCCTGCGCACCGGCCGCCGTCACCGCGCAGAGCGCCCGTTACACAGCACCTGCTGGCTTCGATCGAACCCGCCTCGACGCGCTTTGCGCGGCCCACGGCATTGATGCTGCTCTGGTGCCTGCGGGTCGGCGCCTCGCCGATCATCGCCTGATCGCTTTCGACATGGATTCGACGCTGATCAACATCGAATGTGTCGATGAAATCGCTGATTTCGCGGGGCGCAAGGCAGAAGTGGCGGCGATCACCGAAGCGGCCATGCGCGGCGATATTGCCGACTACGCCGAGAGCCTGCGCCGACGCGTGGCGCTGCTCGCTGGCCTGCCGGAGAGCGCGCTGCTCGAAGTCTATGAACGCCGGCTGAAGATCACGCCGGGCGCTCAGACCCTGATCGATCGCGCCCATGGCGCAGGCCTCAAAGTTCTGCTTGTTTCAGGCGGATTCACCTTTTTCACCGAGCGCCTGAAGCCGCGCATCGGACTCGACTTCACCCGCGCCAATCAGCTGGTCGTGCGCGACGGCCACCTCACCGGCGAACTGCTCGGCGAGATCGTCGATGCCGGCGTCAAGCGCGACACCGTCGAAGCCCTGTGCGGGCAGATCGGCTGCACGCCGCAGCAGGCCATCGTCGTCGGCGACGGCGCCAACGACCTGAAAATGATGGCGATCGCCGGCGTGTCGGTGGCCTACCGGGCCAAACCGGTCGTGCGCGCGCAGACCACGCACGCCTTGAATCACTGCGGCCTGGACGCCATCCTGAACTGCTTCGAAGACAGTTTCGGTTCAACGATCTCAGTGCCCTGAATCAGTGCCTGCCGGCTGCCCGATATGATCAGTGCGCCGCGCGCCACCGCTGCCGGACTGGCTGCACTGGCGCTGGGCATGGGCATCGGTCGCTTCGCCTACACGCCGCTGCTGCCGGCGCTGATCGAAGAGGCCGGGCTGACCGTGCGCAGCGCCGGATTCATCGCCTCAGCCAACTTCGCTGGTTACCTGCTCGGCGCGCTGGCCGCAGGCGAGGTCGCGCGCAGCGGCCGCCGCCCCGCATTCGTCGTCGCAATCGTCGTGTCGGTGCTTACTACACTGTCGCTCGCCTGGCTGACGGGCCCCTGGCCGCTGGCCCTGATTCGTCTGCTCTCCGGCATGGCCAGTGCGTTCATACTCGTTCAGGGGTCGGCGATCATGCTGGACATTCTGGCCGCGCATCATCGTCAGGCATTGTTCCCCACGCTGTATGCAGGCGTTGGCGCCGGCATCACCATCACCGCAGCAACCGTCGAATGCCTGTCCCGACTGGGCGCCACTGGCGCGCACACCTGGGCGGCGCTCGGCGTGCTGTCGGCGCTGCTTGCAGTGCCGGCCCTCTCGCTCAACGACCTCGATGTGCCGCCGCCGCGCGGCGCGGCGCCGGCCACCGCTGCTGCAGACAGGCACGCAGCTGCCCGCACCCGGGCCTTGCGCTGGCTGCTGCTGGCCTACGGTGGATTGGGTTTCGGCTACGTGATCACCGCCACATTCATCGTGGTCATGGTGCGCTCGCGCCCCGACTGGAAGCCCTGGGAAATGTTGGTGTGGAGCGTGGTGGGTCTCGCCGCCGCGCCCTCCAACTGGCTCTGGCAGCGGATGGCCGGCAAGATTGGCCCCTGGCGGACCATGACCGCCGCCTATGTGCTCGAAGCGCTGGGCGTGGCGGCCGCGGCGTCGGGCCAGCACCTGCTGCTGGTGATGCTGGGCGCCCTGCTGCTGGGTGGCACTTTCATGGCGATCACCGCGCTCGGCCTGACCACCGCACGCAGCCTGTCAGACGGCGACAGCGTCAAGGTGGTCGGTCGAATGACCGTGGCATTCGGCGTGGGCCAGATTCTCGGCCCGGCGATCGGCGGCTGGCTCGCCGATCGCAGCGGATCTTTCCTGGCGCCCTCGCTGCTGGCCGGTTGCGTGCTGCTGGCCAGCGCAGCCGTGCTGGCGGCGGCGGCTCGGCAGCTCGGCGCCGGGGTACCCCAGCCGCCGCGGGCAGTCTGAAACGCCGCTGCCGCTGCCGCTGCCGCTGCCGCTGCCGCGATCGTGGAGATTCGCTGTTCGATGACGTCCTGCCTGCGGGTGCGGCGTCGCGCAGTGTGGCTCGTGCACTGTCCATGCCGGTGGCCTGAGCCTGGGATTCCATATTCCAAAGGCCAACCGCAGGTCGGCCCAAAGATTGCCGAAGTCAACGCCTGGGTGCTCGCCAAGCCCGATGACACAGTGGTCATCCGGATCGCCCGCTCGGAGATGGGCCAGGGCATCCTGACCGGGCTCGCTCAGCTGATCGCCGAAGAGCTCGAGTGCGACTGGGCAAGCGTAACGACCGAGTACCCGACCCCCGGTCAGAACTTGGCCCGCAACCGGGTCTGGGGAAATTTTTCAACCGGCGGCAGCCGGGGAATCCGCGAGTCGCACGAATACGTGCGCAAGGGTGGCGCAGCCGCCAGGATGATGCTGATCCA
>JAYVOV010000688.1:0-3059 GCA_043757735.1 Burkholderiaceae bacterium | reverse complement strand
CCATCAAAGGTTTTCGCGACCTCAGCCCTCAGGCAACTGCACACCCTCAGTGTCTTTCATGATCAGGGGTGCGTCGACCTGGACTCATGAAAGTTAGTATAGAGCGGTCTTGGGCGTGCGGAGTGAGCGCCGGCCCAACGGACACGCTGCAAGATGAACATGACTGCGCTCGCGGGTGCCGAGCGCCAATCGATTCTATCGGGCCATCTGGGGCATCCGGGCGCGCAGCGCGCAATCGAGCAAGACCAGCTGTCCCTGGTAGATTTCCTTGCCCACCGAAAACGCGTCGGCCGGCGCCAGCTCCAGGCACGCATCGCCCTCGGCGTGCTCGACCACCACCTTCATGCCGGCCTTGCGGGCTATGTGCATCATGGCGCTGTTTTCGGCCAGGCAGTGCATGAACAACTCGATGGTGCCGCGATTGCGGGCGCGCAGGACCGCTCGATTGAACATTGCCTGGGCAATGCCCTGGCCGCGCAATGGCGCCAGCACGCTCAGGCCGAGTTCGGCCGCATCAGGCCAGCAGGCGAGATGGGTGACGCCGCACAGGCTGCCGTCGTCGTCGCGGACACCGAACACGGTGTCACGCTCGAAGTCGATGCCTTCGATATAGGCGCGCAGCCGTTCAGTGCTGACAGCGTGACCGAAACGCAGGCCGCGGTCGCGCATGTCGAGCCGCTCGAAGTGGGTGATCAGTTCTTCCCGGGAAGATTCCCCGAGTGCGTGGACAAGACCAGGCATGTTGCTGCTCCTTACTGGCATGTCTCCTCCGGGTTCGCCCGGACGGGGCAGTCGGGATGCGCCCGGCGCCGACCGCGCCGGATCGGGCAGTCGCGGGGGTGTCCCGTCGTTTCTGCCCCCACCATAACCGTCTGAATGCTGCGTTGCAACAACTCCCCTAGAGGGAATCGTCGAACAGCGTTCTTTCTGGGATGAACGGCAACTAGGTAAGTGAGCGCTCAGTGCTGCGTGAAATGCTCATCGCGCCTGTCCGCCCCACGGCTACGCGCTGCACGGTGTCGATGGATTCGATGCGGTTCATGCGCTCGAGCGACACCGCGAGCTGGGCGGTGTCAGCCGGGCGGTGTCAGCCGGGCGGGCGATGGCGGCGGCTGCCATCGGGGCCGGGTTGCGCAGGCTGGCAGCCCACGCCGGCACGTCGGCGCCGGTGAGCAGGCCGCTGACCTGGGGGCGCCCACGGGTAGGCCGTTCAGCCCAGCTCGGCCAGCGTCGAATCGAGCAGCGCCCGCGCGATCGACAGCGATGGCGGCATCTGCGGCAGGCTCTCCGGCGTGAACCACTGCGCATCGGCCAGCTCCGCGGGGTCGTGGCGCAATTCGCCGCCCGCGTACTCGGCGCGGAAGGCGATCATCAGGGAGTTCGGGAACGGCCAGCTCTGGCTGGCGAAATAGCGCAGATTGGTGACCTCGACATTCACCTCTTCGCGCACTTCACGGTGCACCGCTTCTTCGATGGTCTCGCCCGCTTCCAGGAACCCGGCCAGCGCGCTGTATCGGCCCGGCGGGAAATTGATGCCGCGACCCAGCAGCAGTTCACGCCCGCGGGTGACCAGCACCATCATCGCCGGGGAGATTCGCGGATACACCGTGAGCTCGCAGGTCGGGCAACGTTTGGAGCGCTCATGATCGGCCTGCTCGGTGCGCGTGCCGCAGGCGCCGCAGAAACGGTGGGTGCGATCCCACTCCAGCACCTGCACCGCACGCATCGCGATCCCCAGCGTCGCATCGTCGATCACGCCGAACCAGTTGCGCAGCCCGGCCGCTTTCAGGCCCGAGGGCAGCGAGCGCGCGGTGACGTCGTCATCAAGCGCCACCGCCACATGCGTCTTGCCTTCGTGCCGGCCGATGCTGTGCACGCGCGCCGCGCGCAGGCCCTCGCCACGGTAGAAGCGCCAGGGCAGCGCGCCCGGCGAGTCGCTGAACAGCACCATGGCATCGCGCACGAAGACATGGGCGATTACGTCGTCATCGAGGACGATGTCGAGCGCCTGGTCGAAGCCGGCAGGAGTGCGGATCATGGTTCGGACTCACGAAAAAGGTAGGGCTGGGGCCATGATAGCGACTCGGGCAGGCGCTGCGACGGGCCGACAGCGGCGCGTTGAACGATTTCCGGACTGCGCCCGCCCCCGACCCCGCAATCAGTCGCCCGGGCGGCGGCCGGATTTCGGCGGGAAACACCACCAGGCGGCGGCAACCAGAAGCGCAAAGACGGTGTAGACCGTCGTGAACACCCAGGTGGGCGCCTCGTAGAAAAGCAAGCGCTGAACCCAATGCTCGATGAACGACTGGTCGTACCTCGCCGAACCGGCCTGCGCGCGCAGCCACGATTCGACGGTGGTCAGCGGGCAGTCAATACTCGCCCAGGACGTCAGCACGACCCAGACGATGGCGGCGAGATGCGCGAAGCGAAACCAGCGCCGGTTCACCCAGGGCCAGGACAGCAGGTTGCCGGCAACGATCAGCGCCAGGCCTCCCAGCACGAACACCACGATGCCGAAATGCACCAGCAGCACGGCGTCGGCGAGGATCTGCAGCGTGAGCGAACTCATCGACACCAGGCGCGCCGCACCCATACCGGCGCCGGCCATCGCGTAAACCGCCGCGCCGTGCACGACGCGGTGCGGATCGAGGTGGTCGTCTGCGACAACCAGACCGAGCCCGCTGAATCTGGTTCGTTACCCATCGATCCGCAGGCCCATGGGGTCGGCAAAGGGACGAGTCATCGTCCTCTACCGATGAAGGGCGATTGTGAGCAGCACAATCGCGTCTTCGACAGCGCCAAGCCCATGCACCACGCCGCCCGGCAGATACAACAACTGCCCTGCCAGCAGGAGTCGGCTCGAGCCTTCGCTGGTGAAATCAATGGCACCTGCCAGACACTGAACAATGATTTCCCCAGGCACCTTGTGTGCGGGCCATGCCTTGCCCTTGGGCAAGACCAGCCTGATTACTTCCAGCTGGCCGGTCTTGAACAGGGCCGTGCTTTGCATCGCGCCAGGTTCGGCGCCCGTTGAAAGAAGACCGACCGGTTGACCTGGG
>JAYVOV010000687.1:0-3079 GCA_043757735.1 Burkholderiaceae bacterium | reverse complement strand
ATCTGCCCAATGCGCGCAACATCCCGCTGGCCGAACTCGCCGCGCGGGCTGGCGAACTGCCCGCCAACAAACCGGTGCTGGTCTGCTGTGCGACCGGCGCGCGTTCCAACGGCGCCTCCGGCGCACTACGCAAGGCCGGCCGCGAACAGGTCTTCAATCTTGCCGGGGGTCTTCAGGCCTGGCGACAGGCCGGCCTCCCGGTGGTCAAATAGCCGTCGATTCACCTGCGTGGAAATGCCATGACCTCTAAAGTCATCATGTACAGCACTGCCGTCTGTCCGTATTGCGTGCGTGCCGAACAACTCCTCAAACAACGCGGAGTCGAGACCATCGACAAGATCCGCATCGACCTCGACGCCGGTCTTCGCGATGAAATGATCGCCAGGACCGGCCGGCGCACCGTACCGCAAATCTATATCGGCGATACTTATGTCGGTGGCTTCGACGACCTCGCTGCCCTCGATCGGGCGGGCGGGCTGATGCCGCTGCTGGGTTGACAGCCACTTTCTCTCCAAGGAATTCTCATGTCCGCTCAACAGAGCACCGATCCGGTCTTCGGCATTCAGCGCATTTATCTCAAGGATCTGTCGCTCGAGATCCCGAACGCCCCCCAGATTTTTCTCGAGACCCAGGTGCCTGCGGTCGAGATTCAGCTCGATGTGGCGGCTCAGGCACTCGTCGAGGGCATCTACGAAGCATCGGTCACCGTGACGGTCACCACCAAGGCCGGCGAGAAAATCGCGTTCCTGGTCGAGGCTAAGCAGGCGGGCATTTTCGAGGTGCGCAACGTGCCCGAAGAGCAGCTGCCACTCATCCTCAATGTGGTCTGCCCGAACATCGTCTATCCGTATCTGCGCTCGAATATCGCCGACGTCGTTCAGCGCGCGGGTTTCCCGCCCATCCATCTCGCCGAAATCAATTTCGAGGCCTTGTTCCAGCAGCGGATGCAGCAGCTGGCGCAGGAATCTTCCGGACCCAGCATCGACGTGCCCAACGGCGCGCAATAAGCAGGCCTTGCGCGCGGTCGACACCCGCGCCAACCCCCGCGCCAACCCCCGCGCCAACACCCGCGCCAACGCCCGCTGCACACGGAGGCCGCATGAAAAAGTCACTTTGTCCCCGCTGGACCCGAGTTGTGCTGATGGCGATTGGCTGGGCGGGGGCGAGCGCCGCGGCGGCGGCCGATTTCCGATCGGTCTCGGCGCCGGTCGCCGTCCTGTACGACGCGCCGTCGCTGCAGGCGCGCAAGGTCTGGCTCGCACCGCGGCAGATGCCGCTCGAGGTGCTGTCGGTCGTCAACCAGTGGGTCAAGGTCCGCGATGTCTCGGGCGATGCCGCCTGGATCGAGCGCGCAGAGCTGTCGGCGCAGCGCACCCTGGTTGCCCGGGTCAGCGCGGCCGTCAGAAACGTCGGCCAGGAAGGCGCCGAAATCCTGTTCGTCGCCGAGCGTGGCATCGTGCTCGAACTGGTCGATCCCGTCGCCGTGTCCGGCTGGGTGCGGGTGCGCCACCGCGACGGCACGCCTGGCTGGGTGCGCTCGGCCGACGTCTGGGGCCTTTGATGCGCGGCCCGGGCAGAATTCAACGCCGACAGCCTCCTTGAACAGCCCGCTGATGCGGATCGCCGTGCTCGGCGCCGGTGCCTGGGGCACCGCGGTGGCGATCCATGCCGCCCGTCGTCATCAGGTGCTGCTGTACTCGCGCAGTGCCGACCATGTCCGCAGCATGGTGGCGGCGCGTGCCAACGAGCGTTATCTCCCCGGCGTGCCCTTGCCCGATGCGCTGCAGCTGACCGACTCTTTGCCGGCAATCGCGAACTGGCTGGCGCCACACGGTGGTGCGGACGCGCCCTCTGCGGGCCTGCTTATCGTCGGCACGTCAGTGGCTGGTTTTCGCCCCAGTCTCGAAGCCTTGCGGGCTGCAGCAGGCGACCTGGCGCCGGCCGTGCCGCTGATCTGGTTGTGCAAGGGGCTGGAGCGCCTTACCGGAGCCTTGCCGCATCAGGTGGTGGCGCAGGCCTGGCCGCAGGTGCGGGGCGGCGTGCTGTCCGGGCCGAGTTTTGCTCAGGAGGTGGCGGCCGGGCTGCCGGTAGCGCTCACCGTGGCCGGGCGTGACGAAGCGGTCGGCCACGCCGCGCTGCAAGCGCTGCACCACGGCGCGGCCCGCATATATCGCTCCGATGACATCGTCGGCGTCGAAGTGGGCGGGGCGCTGAAAAATGTCATGGCGATCGCCGCCGGTATCTGCGACGGGCTGGCGCTGGGGCACAACGCGCGCGCCGCGCTCATCACCCGCGGGCTGGCCGAGATCGCCCGATATGGCACGGCGCTGGGCGCGCGCGCCGAGACCTTCATGGGCCTCACCGGGCTGGGCGACCTGGTGCTCACCTGTACCGGCGACCTGTCGCGCAACCGCAGGGTCGGTCTGGCGCTGGCGGCGGGCCGATCGCTCGACCAGGCCCTGGCCGATCTCGGTCATGTTGCCGAAGGTGTGTCATGCACGACAGAGGTGGTGCGGCAGGCGGCGCTGGCCGGGATCGACGTTCCGATCGCCGCAGCCGTTCAGGCGGTGATGGCGGGGCAATTGAGCGCGCGCGCAGCGGTACTGTCGCTGCTCGCGCGCGAGCCCAGGCGCGAACAGTGAAGCGGCATCAAACAAGCGGGCGCAATGGGCGGCGCCTGCTAAAGTACGAACCCCATTCGGTTGCGATTCTCGACCGGTGAATTTTCGATCATGAGCACCACTGCCCGTTCGATCTGTGTTTTCTGCGGTGCCAAGAGCGGCAACGATCCGAGCTGGGTGACCGAGGCCTGGGCCTTCGGCCATGCCCTGGCGGCACGCCGCTGGACCCTGGTATACGGCGGCGGCAATATCGGCCTGATGGGTGCGTTGGCCGATGGTGCGCTGGCCGGTGGCGGGGAAGTGATTGGCGTCATTCCGCACAAGCTGATGGCGCGCGAGCTGGCGCACCGCGGACTGGCGCGTCTCGATGTCGTGGACGACATGGCGCAGCGCAAGACGCGAATGATCGAGATTTCCGACGCCTTCGTCGCATTGCCCGGCGGTTTCGGCACGCTCGA
>JAYVOV010000686.1:0-3083 GCA_043757735.1 Burkholderiaceae bacterium | reverse complement strand
GCTGCATCAGGCTCGACATTCGTGGCATCGAGCGCGGCGACGCTCTTGCGCGAACCGCGCCGACGGCGAACCGGACCCACTGCCGCTGCTGGCACTGCGATGGCCACCGGGCTCACCGCCGCCGCTGCCGCCGCTGGCTTCGTCTTTGCTCTTGTCTTCGGCGCCACGGCCATCGTCGTTGGGAGCGCTGCCGGCGCCGCCGTAGGGGTACCGAATGGCGTCGAGTCTGGTACGGTTGCCGCGATGCTGCGATCAGCCGAGCGCCTGCGCACCGGCCTGGCCGGCGCGCGAACGAGGTCGTCGTAGTAGATGAACTCGTCGCAATTGTTGATCAGCAGCTCCGACGTCGAGTTCTTCACGCCGACGCCGATGACGGTCTTGGCATTTTCGCGCAGCTTGCTCACAAGCGGCGAAAAATCTGAATCGCCGCTGATTATCACGAAGGTGTCGACATGGGACTTCGTGTAGCACAAGTCCAGGGCATCGACGACCATGCGGATGTCGGCGGAATTCTTGCCCGACATCCGCAGATGGGGGATCTCGATCAGCTCGAATGAGGCCTGGTGCATTGCTGCCTTGAACTCGCGATAGCGCTCCCAGTCGCAATACGCCTTTTTAACGACAATGCTGCCCTTGAGCAGCAGCCGCTCGAGCACCTTGCTGATATCGAACTGATGAAACTTCGAGTCGCGCACGCCGAGCGCGATGTTCTCGAAGTCGCAGAAGAGCGCCATGCTCTTGGTGTCGTTGGGGCGGTCACTCATTGCAGACGTTCCTGAATCATGGGCACCCCGACCTTAGGAGCTTGTCGGAGCTGAATCCTGGCACACCCCGCTGATGCGAATCAGACGGGAGGCAGACCAAGCATCTGATCAATTTTGACGAAGTACTTGCGCGCGAACGTCAGCAATTCGCCCTCGCTCGGATGATCGAGCGCTTCAACGCCGACGACCCGGCGCGCGAACACGGGAAGATGCGTATCGATGTAACGACGAAGCGCAACCTTGGCCTGGCCCGGCCCCACCAGCAGCACTTCAGGCGAATCCCCCGCGGCCGCCACGATCTCATCGAAGAACTTCGTGTCTTCGGCGCTGTGGCCCGCCCCGACGCTGCCCGAGCGGTGATGAACCTGACGGTGTCCGCCATGGTGGCGAACGATCACCTTCTGCACGTCGTCGGCCGAAAAACCAATGACCTTCGCCTCACGATGGTCGAGCCAGATCACAGAATGCACATGGGACATGAAATCTCCGGAAAATGGGCGGCAAGACACCGCGGAAAAGGACAACTCAGAGCCGGGCGTGATGTTCGCCGCGCCGAGACTCGTCACGTGTCTGACACGCCGTGCACCGCAGGGCAAGGGGCTGCACGCGCAATCGCGCATCTTCGATATCGACCCCGCAATTCGAACAAACGCCGTAGCTGCCATCGCTGATTGCAGCGAGCGCTGCATCGATGGCACCGAGTTCATTAAGATCGCGGCCCGCTTCGGCGAAGTCGAGCCCACTTTCGGCCAGCGCGAATGAACTTTCGCTGGTATCGCTGCTGCCGGTGCCCCCTTGGGCATCATTGGCAGCCTGGCCGAGCTTGTCCGATACCTCTGCGCGCAGAAAAAGGGCACGTGCGTTCAATGCTCGAGTCAGCGCCTGAATGTCTTCGTCCTTCAGTGTCATACGAATCCTTCTGAGTGCCATTGCCTGATCGCAATGCTACTCACCGGGTTGGCGCTGTCATTGACCGAACGCAATGCAACAGCCGGCACGAGCCAGGAATGCTGGCGGCTGGCGGCTGGCGGCTGGCGGCTGGCGGCTGGCGGCTGAGGGAAGTTGAATTCTGTTCGCGCCGGCAGCCCTTAACCCGGTACGATCAGATCGATCGCGTCAGTGATCAGCCCGTCCAGCCCCCAGTCGAACAGCGTCTGCGCGCGGCGCGGATCATTGACGGTGTAGGTGAGCACCTTCAGGCCCAGCGCATGCGCTCGCGCGATCAGTTCGGCATTCAGCAGTTCGTGATGCGCATTGATGGCCACGCAGGCCAGCGACGCGATCCGATCAGCCCAGTCGGCAGGCAGATCATCGAGCAGCAGCGCGCGCGGCAGCGCCGGCGCCGCCTGTGCTGCCGCGGCCAGCGCACCGGCCGAAAACGACGATAGGACAGGCGCCACGACAGCCCCCGCCCACAAGGCGCTCGCTTCGAGCGCCACCGCCGCACCGGTCTCACGCTCACGCCCTGGGCACGGCTTGATCTCGATGTTGGCCAGGCAGCCGTTGGCGCGCAGCCAATGCGCCACCCGGGCCAGCGTTGGTATGTTTTCGCCCGCATAAGCCGGTGAATGCCAGCCGCCCGCGTCCAGGCGCGCCAGCTCGCCAAGCGTCAGCGACGCGACGCGGCCCCGGCCATCGGTGGTTCGATCGACCATGGCGTCGTGCATCAGCACCAGCACACCATCGGCCGAGAGCTTCACATCGAATTCGAACATCCGATAACCCAGGCTGGCGCCGTGCCGGATCGCAGCCAGCGTGTTTTCGGGTGCCAGCGCGCCGGCGCCCCGATGGGCCCAGTGCCTGGGATAGGGCCAGCCGGCGGCTGATGTTGCGGGCGGGTTCAGTTCATTTCTCCGTATCGACCAGGCCCTTGACGAACCAGTGCTGCATGATCACCACGACCAGCACCGGCGGCAGCATCGCCAGCATGGCGGTGGCCATGACGAGATTCCATTCGGTTGCCGCGTCGCCACCGGAAATCATCCGTTTGATGCCGATCACGACGGTGTACATCGACTCCTGGGTGGTGATCAGCAGCGGCCACAGGTACTGATTCCAGCCGAGAATGAAAAGGATCACGAAGAGCGCCGCGATGTTGGTGCGCGACAGCGGCAGCAAAATGCTCCAGAAGAACCGGATGGGCCCGGCGCCGTCAATGCGGGCCGCCTCGGTCAGCTCGTCGGGTATGGTCAGGAAGAACTGCCGGAACAAGAACGTGGCGGTGGCCGATGCAATCAATGGCAGCGTCAGCCCGGTGTAGGTGTCAATGAGTTTCAGGTCTGACATCACCTGGTAGGTGGGCATGATGCGCACCTCCAC
>JAYVOV010000685.1:0-3087 GCA_043757735.1 Burkholderiaceae bacterium | reverse complement strand
CAGTGACGGGTTCGTTTCGCGACTGCTGGCCTGAGCGCACCCGGAACAAAAAGCGGGCGGAGCCTTCTAAAAGGACCCGCCCGCGAGGGCAACCGCTGAGGGACGGCCGCCCGATCAATGGCCCCGAAGGGCCACCCAGGAGATTTCAGCTATCAGTGATGGTACGCGGCCTCGCCGTGCGAAGCGATGTCCAGGCCTTCGCGCTCTTCATCCTCGGCCACCCGCAGGCCGACAACCATGTCGACGAGTTTGAAGGCGATGAACGAAACCACGCCGGACCACGCAACCACGACCAGGACCGCCTTGATCTGGATCCAGACCTGGCCGCTGATCGAATAGGCCGCCGGCTGCATCGTCACCCAGTCAGGAAAGCCCACGCCACCCAGTGAGGGCGCCGCGAACACACCGGTCAGGACGGCACCCAAGATGCCACCCACACCGTGCACACCGAACACGTCCAGCGAGTCGTCGGCACCCAGCATGCGCTTGAGGCCGTTGACGCCCCACAGGCAGACCACACCAGCGAGCAGGCCGATGATCAGTGCGCCCATCGGACCGACATAGCCGCACGCCGGGGTGATCGCCACCAGACCGGCAACCGCACCGGAAGCAGCACCCAGCATCGACGGTTTGCCTTTGCCCATCCACTCGCCCATCACCCAGGACATCGTGGCGGCGGCGGTAGCGACCAGCGTATTGACGAAGGCCAGAGCAGCCGCGCCATTCGCTTCCAGGTTGGAGCCGGCATTGAAGCCGAACCAGCCCACCCACAGCAGCGAAGCACCGATCATGGTCATGGTCAGCGAGTGCGGCGCCATCGATTCACGCCCGTAGCCCACTCGTTTGCCGATCACGTAGGCACCCACCAGACCGGCGACGCCGGCATTGATGTGCACCACCGTGCCACCGGCGAAGTCCAGCGCGCCCCACTGCCACAGCAGACCGGCATTGGCGGTGACCTTGTCGACCACGTCGGCCGCGGTGAACGCGTCCGGGCCATCCCAATACCACACCATATGGGCAATCGGGACGTACGAGAACGTGAACCACAGCACCGTGAACAGCAGCACAGCCGAGAACTTCACCCGTTCGGCAAAGGCGCCGATGATGAGCGCGCAGGTGATCGCCGCGAAAGTGGCCTGAAACGCCAAGAACGAGAGCTCAGGTATGTAGACACCCTTGCTGAAAGTAGCTGCCACCGAATCGATGGTGATGCCCTTCAGGAACAACTTGTCGAAGCTGCCGAAGAATGTGCCTGCACCACCGAAGGCCAGTGTGTAACCGTAGACGGTCCACAGCACGATCACCAGCGAGAAGATCACGAAGACCTGCATCAGGACCGACAGCATGTTCTTGCTGCGCACCAGACCGCCGTAGAACAGCGCAAGGCCCGGAATGGCCATCAGGATGACCAGCACCGTGGCCACCGTCATCCAGGCGGTGTCGCCCTTGTTCGGCACTGGCGGCTTGGCCGCGTCAGCCGGTTTGTCCTCGGCTTTGGCAACTGGGGCAGCCTCTTTTTTCTCGTCGGCTTTGGCTGCGGGTTTGGCGTCGGCCGGCGCTGCGGCAGGCGCAGCCACAGCAGGCGCAGCCACAGCAGGCGCCGTATCCTTCTTCTCGTCCGCCTTGGGCGCCTCTGCTGCCGGCGCTGCCTTGTCTTGCGCCACCGCGGTACCCAGCGGGACGATACCGAGGGCGATCGCCATGGCGATGGCCCTGAATAAACTCTTCATCATTCTCTCCGGAAGTCGTTGTCGTTGACGACGGTGTTCAAAGGGCTTCGTTGCCGGTCTCGCCAGTCCGAATGCGGACCACCTGCTCGAGGTCGTAGACGAAGATCTTGCCGTCACCGATCTTGCCGGTGCGGGCTGCAGCCTCGATGGACTCGATGGCGCGCTCGACCAGGTTCTCGGCCACAGCTGCTTCGATCTTCACTTTGGGCAGAAAATCGACGACGTATTCGGCGCCGCGATACAGCTCCGTATGCCCCTTCTGGCGCCCGAAGCCCTTGACCTCGGTCACGGTGATGCCCTGAACGCCGATGCCCGACAGCGCTTCGCGCACTTCGTCGAGTTTGAACGGCTTGATGATTGCGGTGATGAGTTTCATGTCGATCTCTCCCTGAACGGCGGGCCGCCAATGGCCCGCCACGAGCTTGTCTTGCCGGCTTTAGAAAGTCTTGCTGACTGATAGCACTACATTGCCTTTGCCCAGATCGCGATTGAACGAATTGCGATAGCACTGGCCTACATTGCCTTTGGCATTGGTGCCGATATACGACAGACCAACGGTCATGCCGACCACCTCTTTGGTGACGCCAGCCTTGTAGTCGCCGTACGAGCAGTCGCTTCGGGCGCGACCCGTGGTGCCCGGAACGCGCTGATAGCCGTAGTGGCCGACCAGGGTGAAGCCTTCAGGCAGTTCATAGGTGCCGGTCAGGTCGAGATAGCCCGATCCTTTGCTGTCGGCAAAACCGAAGAGGTTGGTGAGCGCATGCGAATATTTCAGGGAGACAGTTTTCCAAGAACCGGAGAGGTAGGCCTCGAGCGTGTCCGGGCTGGTGAATCCGGCCGGATACTTGCCCGGATACCAGTACTGCAGCAGACCGGCGTCGTAGCCGAAATCGCCAACGCTGCCCTTGTAGCCACCGTAGATATCCACTTCGATGCTGTTGCTGACGGTGCCGGCGCCGCCGTCGGAGAGCCAGCTGACGTTGGACGCCCAGGTGCCGACATACACACCGCTGGCGTGGGCATAGTCGAACCCGCCCTGAACCGCCGGCTTGGCGTTGGTCTGCGAGATGCCGCGATAGCGATACTCGCTGACCAGATTGAGGTTGCCGGTAAAGGTGTGCGGGGAAGCTTCTTTTTTCTCCTGCGCCATACCCGTGGACGGCAGCGCAGCAGCCAGAACGGCAAAACCCGCGGCAGCGATCAGATTTTTCATGAGTGACTCTCCATCAATCGGTTTAATTTTGTTGGCCCCCGGCGGGAAGCAGTACTTAGCAGGTACTTCTTTGCATATCCCGTGCCAGCCGGACTTCGCACCTGACAGCCACTCTGGATTCCCTCGTTGATGGCATTCGAA
>JAYVOV010000684.1:0-11501 GCA_043757735.1 Burkholderiaceae bacterium | reverse complement strand
GAATCGAATCGACCCGTCCCTGCCGATGTGATTCATCGGCCGCAAGCGCAGCGTTTCGATCTGCTGGTCGAAGGACGCCTCTGCCGCGCCGACTACCGCCTGCACGGCGCAGCGATGGTGGTTCATCACACCGAGGTGCCGCCGGCGCTGGAGGGTCGAGGCCTGGCGTCGGTGCTGGTGCAGGCGGTGTTCGACCACGCCGCCAGGAACCACCTCACGGTGACGCCGCTGTGCTCGTACGTGCGGGCGTGGGCGAAGCGCCATCCTGAGGTGAACGCGCTGCTGAGCTGATACGGCGGGGCAGCAGGCCAACCGCGAGCGCCGTGCCGGTCAGCACCGAGAGGCCGACCACGCGATCAGTACGAACGACAGGGCGCAGCGTTGCAGGCGCGAACCGGCCGCGATGTCAGAGCTCGCGAACGAATCGCGCGAGCACTTCGTCGGCGATCGCCAGACTGGCGGTCAATCCGGGCGACTCGATCCCGAACAGGTTCACCAGGCCGGCAACGCCGTGCACCTCGGACGATTGAATGACGAAGTCGGCGGCTGTTTCGCCTGGCCCATTGATCTTCGGCCGGATGCCGCTGTAGCCTGGCGCGAGAGCGTGGTCCGGCAGGCCGGGCCAGTACTCTCGGATGGCGGCGCTGAAGCCGTCGCTGCGTCGCCCGTCCACCCGATAGTCGATGGTATCGACCCACTCCACATCGGGGCCGAATCGCGCCTGTCCCGCCAGGTCGAGCGTGAGATGCACGCCCAGCCCGGCGCTCTCCGGTACCGGGTAGATCAGCCGCGTGAACGGCGCGCGCCCGGTCAGCGTGAAATAGTTGCCCTTGCAGAACCGGCCATGGGGCAGATGGCGCTGATCGATGCCTTCGATCAGCGCTGCCACCGCCGGGGCGTGCAGTCCGGCGCTGTTGACCAGAGTGCCGGTTTTGATCGTCATGGGTTCCTTGCCACCGACCCGCAGTTCGATGCCGTCGGAAACCACGCGGCCGCCCACTACCGGGCTGTGCAGCGCCAGCATCGCGCCATGATCCTGGGCTTCGCCAAGCAGCGAGAGCATCAGGCCGTGGCTGTCGATGATGCCGGTAGCCGGCGACAGCAGGGCGGCCTCGCAGCGCAGAGCGGGTTCGAGCCGACGGGCTTGTTCGCCGGACAGCACGCGCAGTTCTTCGACCCCATTGGCGCGGGCATGGCGTTCGATGCCCTCGAGCTGGGCGATCTGGTGCGGATTGGTCGCGACAATGAGTTTGCCGCAGCGCCGATGAGCGATGCCGCGCATTTCGCAATAAGGATAGAGCCTGCGTCGCCCCTCTACACAGAGACGCGCCTTGAGCGAGCCGGCCGGGTAGTAGATGCCGGCATGGATCACTTCGCTGTTGCGCGCACTGGTTTCGGTCCCAAAGGCCTCTGCCGACTCGAGGATGATCACCTCGCGACCGGCGCGGGCGAGCGCCCGCGCGACGGCCAGCCCGACGACACCGGCACCGATCACTGCACAGTCGATCACGTCCACGAGGCTGCCTTTACCAGCGGGTGGCGTGTTTCCAGGGATACCGCTGCTCGAGTCGCTCGAGCAGGTAGTCGACCTCGAGCCGCGCGGTCGGGGTCAGCGGCGCAGCGGGTCGACGCTGGGCATCGCTGGCGAGAACGCCGCGGCGCATCATCACGTATTTGCGCACGCCCAGGCCCACGCCGGGCTGCTGCTCGTAGCGGACCAGCGGCAGATGGGCGTCGAACAAGTCGTGCGCGGCGTCGCGGTGCCCGGCCGCGAGGTGATCGACAACGCCGACCAGCATCTCGGGGAAACAATACCCGGTCATTGCGCCGTCGGCGCCGCGTTCGCATTCGAAGTCGAGGAACAGCCCGCCGTTGCCGCACAGGATGGAGATGCGGCGCAGAGATCCGTCTTTTCCCCAGTTGCGCAGGGCGCTGATCTTCTCCAGCCCTGGCCAGTCCTCGTGCTTGAGCATCACGCACGAGGGGTTCTCGGCGACGATGCGCCGGATCACGCCCGGGCTCATCACCACGCTGAAGGTGAGCGGATAGTCCTGGATCACAAACGGGATGTCTGGGCCGATCGCTTCGACGGCCTGCCGGTAATAGCCGACGATCTGGTCATCGGTGCGCAAGGTGTTGGGCGGCGCGATCATCACACCGGCCGCACCCGCATTCATTGCATCATGCGACAACGCGCGCATCGCCGCGAAACCGGGCGCGGTGACGCCCACGATGACCGGTACCGGCATGCGGCGAACCACCTCGCCCACGATGGCGATGCTTTCGCCATGGTCGAGCTTCGGCGCTTCGCCGAGTTGGCCGAGCACGGTGATGCCCGTGACACCGGCCTTCATGTAAAAGTCGCACAGACGCTGCAGGGAGTCGTGGTCGATCGCGCCGTCAGGGTTGAACGGCGTCGGGGCGATGGCATAGACGCCGCGGGCGTCTGGGGACAGCTTCATGGTCGATCTGCCGAGTGGGGACGAGGGGACTGCTGATTGCGACTGCCAGGCCGAGAGTATGCCTGCCGCAGGCGACTGAATCGTCGGCGGCGGCAGCCTGTAACATCCGGGTTTCCAGACGCCACAGGCCACCTTCATGCCCATCGATGCCCTCGAAACCCTTGAATTCGAATCGGGCCCCGACCCGTACGCGACCCTGATCGTGCTGCACGGTCTGGGCGCCGATGGCAACGACTTCGTGCCGATCTGCGAAGCGCTCGATCTTTCCGCAGTCGGCAACGTGCGTTTCATTTTTCCGAACGCACCGATGCGACCGGTCACCATCAACAATGGCTACGTGATGCGCGCCTGGTACGACATCCTTGGCTCAGGCGGGGTACGCCGCGAGGATGTCGACGGACTGCGAGCGTCGCAGGCTGCGATCGACGAGCTGATCGACCGCGAAGTCGAGCGCGGTGTGCCGGCCCATCGCATTGTTCTGGCGGGGTTTTCGCAGGGCTGCGCAATGACCCTGCTGACCGGTCTGCGCCACGAAGCGCGGCTGGCCGGCCTGGTCGGCATGTCCGGTTATCTGCCCCTGGCTGCCAGCACCGCGGCAGAGGCGCATCCTGCCAATGCGGGCATACCGATCTTCATGGGGCACGGCCGCTTCGACCCGATGGTCTCGATGGACCGTGCAAGCGCCTCGCGTGACCTGCTCGCCGGCCTTGGTTATCAGGTCGAGTGGCATGAGTATCCGATCGAACACAGCGTCAGTCCCGATGAGATCGCTGACCTGAACCGCTGGCTTTTGCGGGCGTTCGCGCTCCCGGCCACAAGGAGTCAAGCATGACAGTCGAATTCGTCAATCCAAGCAGCATGCCCAGAGGCAGCTATTCACACGCGGCGGTTGTCAGCGGCGGGCGTCTGGTTTTTCTGGCGGGTCAGGTGGCTTTCGATGCACACGGCAAGATCGTCGGCGAGACCTTCGAAGCGCAGGCCGAACAGGTATTTGCGAATCTCGCGACGGTTCTGTCCGCGGCCGGCGCCCAATGGCGTCACGTGATCAAGATGAATGTCTACGTAAGAGACCTCACAACGAGCAGGGTGAAGACCTTTCGCGAGATTCGACAGCGCCACCTCGGCGCCCATCAGCCGGCCAGCACGCTGGTCGCGACGCCGGCTCTGGTGCACGAGGATCTGATGCTCGAGATCGAGGTGGTTGCGCACATCGAGTAGCTGGCGCGCGCCTGCTTCGGCCACTGGCCGGCGGCCGCAGCGCGACGCACCTTGGCCGGGGCGGCGCGCTTGTGGCAGGCTGCGGTTTTTTGCCGACGAGGGCACCATGATCACGCTGCATCATCTGAATCATTCCCGTTCGCAGCGGGTTCTCTGGCTGCTCGAAGAAATCGGCAAGCCCTACGATGTCGTGAAATACGATCGCGATGCCGTCACCGGCGCCGATGTGCAGATGTCGTTCGTGTTCGAGGCCGGCGGCAGCCGCGGGCCGATGGCGCAGTATCCGAACAGGGTCGCCTTCATGAATCGAATGCAGGCACGGCCTGCCTACCAGCGGGCATTAAAGGTCGGCGGACCGTATCGGTTCGCCCCACCCGCCTGAATGGCGACGCACGTGACAAGCACCCTTGCTTCGCTCGAGACGCCCGCGCTGCTGCTCGACGAGTCGCTGATGCTCGCGAACATCCGGCGCATGGGGGAGCGGGTCGGCTCGCATGGGGTCTTGCTGCGTCCCCACGTGAAGACCGCCAAGTGTGTCGAGGTCACGCTGGCGACAACCGGCGGCGTGCCGGGCCCGATCACCGTGTCGACGCTTCGCGAGGCAGATCGCTTCGCCGAGGCGGGGTTCATTGACATCGTGTACGCGGTCGGGATCACCGCCAACAAGCTGCCACATGTGATGGCGCTGCGCGCCCGTGGCGTCAATCTGACGGTGATTCTCGACAGCGTCGAGGCGGCGCATGCTCTCACCAGTTTCATGCGCGAACAGGCGTTGCCCCTGACAGTGCTGCTGGAAATCGATACCGATCTGCATCGCGGCGGCATCCGCCCAGAGGCGCCGGAACTGCTCCAGGTTGCCGCAGCCCTGCAAGCGCCGCAGGTGATCCTGAATGGTGTGCTGACGCATGCCGGAGAGTCGTACAACTGTCGCGGTGGGGCTGCCCTGGTCGCGATGGCCGAGCAGGAGCGTGCGGGCGCGGTGCTGGCCGCGCAGCGCCTTCGCGCGGCGGGATATCCGGCGCCGGTGGTGAGTGTCGGCTCGACGCCCACTGCCTTGTCGGCGGCCGATCTCACCGGTGTCACCGAAGTCAGGGCCGGCGTTTATGTGTTCTTCGATCTCGTGATGGCAGGCGTGGGTGTGTGCACGCCGCGAGACATCGCCGTATCAGTTCTGACCAGCGTCGTGGGGCATCAGCAGGCGCGCGGCTGGACGCTGTGCGATGCCGGCTGGATGGCTTTGTCGCGAGATCGCGGCACGGCCAGCCAGCCGCAGGATCAGGGCTTCGGCCTGGTCTGCGATGCCCGGGGCAGCGTGATTCCCGACTTCATCGTCAGTTCGGTCAATCAGGAGCACGGCATCATCGCGCACCGCAGCGGCGATCCGGCTCGGTATCTGAACCTGCCGGTCGGAACAATGCTTCGGATCCTGCCCAATCACGCCTGTGCCACCGCCGCACAGCATGACCGCTACCGAGTGCTCGACGGCGCCGGGCATGTCGGCGCGCAATGGCTTCGCTTCAGCGGCTGGTGATCGGCCGATCACCAATTGAATCAGTTGTGTTCGATGCTGCGGTAGGTCGCCACCAGAACGTCGCGCCAGGCGGGCAGGCTTGCATCCACTGGCGTGATGGGCGTTACGCCATGCAATGCGCAGTGATCGTCGACCAGTGCCGCATCACCCGGCTCGATCAGTGTGAAGCTGTCGATCCGCCTGCCGGCGGTATCGAAGATCTCGGTCGTGCCGCTTGCGACATTGCTGCGCCGGACCATCATCACCAGCACGAAGTCGACGCCATCGCGGTGTTTGCCCTCCGGCGTCGGCTGGCCGAGCGCGCCGGCGCGTGCCTCGATGCGGAACTGGTGAACCTCGACGTGGGCGTCGCGCGCCGGATGCAGATTTCGAAAAATCGACATACCCAGCGCGAGAATCGATGACAGGGCAGGTCCTTGCAGGACGGCAGTCTCGATCGGGGCGAAATGGCGGGCAATACCGCCATTCAACCGGTTGTAGTCCACGTCCTGGTAATGCGGCTGGTGCGGCTGAACGGCCAGCATTCCGGTCTTCGCGGACCCGTGCAGCGTGGCATAACGGCGGCGGCGATAGCGTCCGCCGTCGCCCATATAGGTATCGAGTTCAAGCTGATCCCAACTGCCTGCGAAGACCTGCCAGTCACTGCGCGCAGCCTCTCCCAGCAGATGCATCGAGGTCTTGGCCGGCACGAACAGAAATGACCTGGCGGCGACGGCCGCCGCCAGGTCGGCCGGCACCGGCCGCGGGTTCAGTGCAGGTCGCCCAGCAGCGCCTGCCGCGTTGCACCGGTTACCGGCGACACCTGCGCCTGGTAGTTGGCGTGGTCGACGCCCACCGCCAGTGGCTGGCCGTGCTTGAGCGCCGCCGCCATGTCGTCGGTGAGCTCAAAGCGCAGAAAATGCACCGCCGAGGTCTTGTCGGCGTTCTCGCGTTCCATATCGTCGTCGGCCATGGCATACACGCGGGGCGCCCCTTCGATTTGCACCCAGACGAGATCCTCCACGCCGATCAGCCGGGCGAGTTCGCGGCGCCGGACCGATTCTTCCGGGTACTCGATCATCATCGTCGCTTTGAAGTTTCGACCATCCGGGACGAGCGCGTTGTAGGTCTCGAGTTCGTGCCTGATGCCGTCGTCTTCGAAGATTTTTTCGATGCGCAGCATCTCCTGGATCTGGTAGCGCACGGTGAGTTCGTCTTCGAACAGCAGCGTGATGTTTTCGCCCAGCTGTACTGCGCGGTTCTTCTTGTGGCTCATCACCTGCTTGCGGAACTCGGGCCGCGCCTTCGCGTAGGCCTCGAGGGTCATCAGGGAATTGCGGGTTACTTTTGCCATCATGAATCACTCCTTCAATCCGTAGGCAATGCGCAGCAGGGTAAGGGGATGCGCCAGCTTGCCCGCGGTGGGTTTGCCGGCAATCTGCATCCCTTGTTCGATATGGTGGCCCGCCAGCTGGCAGTCGGAGGCGATCCAGTCCGGTTCGCCTGCCGGGTGCTCGGCCATCTGTCGAAAGACCGGTCGGCCGATTTTTAGGGCCGTGGCGTGGAATTCTTTCTTCACGCCCCAGGTGCCGGCGTGGCCCGAGCAGCGCTCGACGGTATTGACCTGGGTGTCGGGCACCATCTGCAGTGTTTCGCGGGTTTTCTGGCCGACATTCTGGACCCGCAGGTGACAGGCGACGTGGTACGAGACCTTGCCCAGGGGCGTGGCGAAATCGGTCTTGAGCAGCCCGTCCTTGTTTCTTGCGACAAAGTATTCAAAGGGGTCGAACATGGCGGCGCGCACTGCCTGCACATCGGCGTCGTCTGGGAACATGAGCGGGAGTTCCTGCTTGAACATCAGCCCGCAGGACGGGATCGGGGCGACGATTGCCCAACCTTCGTGCGCGAGCTTGGTCAGCTTCGGGATATTTTTGTTTTTCAGTGCAGCAACCGCATCGAGGTCGCCCAACTCGAGCTTGGGCATGCCGCAGCACGCTTCCTTCTCGACCAGCGTGTACGGAATCTGGTTGTGATCGAGCACCTTGACCAGGTCGTGGCCAATGCCGGGTTCGTTGTAGTTCACGTAACAGGTCGCGAACACCGCGACTTTGCCGGGGGTGCGTTTGCCATCGCGAACCGAGTGCGCCGGTGAAGGGGCGGCATGAGTGCGAAATTGCCGTGCGGTGAAGTCTGGCAGCCAGGCCTCGCGGTCAACGCCGATCAGGTCTTCGCCGAGCTTGCGCAGTGTGGCGTTTTCTTTGGCCTTGTTGACCAGCTGCACCACCACCGGAATGCCCGCGAGCTTGCCGTTGCGATCGGTCGACGACAGCATGCTGTCGCGAAACCGGGTTGGTGTTCCCTGCTTGAACTGGATTGCCTTGGCCCGGAGCATGAGGTGAGGGAAGTCTAGATTCCAGGGGTGCGGCGGCACGTAAGGGCACTTGGTCATGTAGCAGACGTCGCACAGGTAGCACTGGTCGACGACCTTCCAGTAGTCTTTCTTCTCGACGCCATCGACCTCGAGCGTCTTGCTCTCGTCGACGAGATCGAACAGCGTCGGGAACGCATTGCACAGGCTGACGCAGCGGCGGCAGCCATGACAGATATCGAACACCCGCTCCATTTCAGCGAGAGCCTTGACCTCGTCGTAGAAATCGGGGTTCTTCCAGTCGAGCGGGTGCCGGGTGGGCGCTTCGAGCGAACCTTCGCGTGCGGTCATGAGTGTCTCGCGGGCAAATAATCGCGGCAAAAAAAATAGGGAGTGCTTGCGCGACTCCCCTGGGAGGCTGATGGGCAGTCTGCAGCAGACGGCCCATCAGTCTTGTCTCGCGAGTTTCAGTCCAGTGCTTCGAGCGCCTTGGCGAACTTGTTGGCGTGCGAGCGCTCGGCCTTGGCCAGCGTCTCGAACCAGTCGGCGATTTCGTCGAAGCCTTCGCTGCGAGCTGATTTGGCCATGCCCGGATACATGTCGGTGTATTCGTGCGTTTCGCCGGCAACCGCCGCCTTCAGGTTGGCGGTCGACGAGCCGATCGGCAGGTCGGTTGCCGGGTCGCCCACTTCAGCCAGGTAGTCGAGGTGACCATGCGCATGCCCGGTTTCACCTTCGGCGGTTGAACGGAACAGTGCAGCCACTTCAGGGTTGCCTTCGATGTCAGCTTTGTTGGCGAAGTACAGGTAGCGGCGGTTCGCCTGGCTTTCGCCGGCAAACGCGGCCTTCAGGTTGTCGTGCGTCTTCGTGCCCTTCAAGGACGGCATAGCTTTCTCCGATGATCTGAGGTGAGGAAATCTGGGGGGCGCCACTGCAGCACGCTGGCGTACGATGCGGGCGATTGCACGGGAGTTTACAAACCCTCCGTGACATTGCCTAATTGATCCTTCAAATCCATTCGATTGGTACTGGCTATGGAGTTGAAATCGGCGCGGCCTTGCCGAGGGCCGGCCTTTGTCAGGTGGGCGGTGCGTCCGGCAAAGTGACAGCGACGCGCAGGCCGACTCCCGTCGCGCCGTCTTCCAGCGCGCAGCAGCCGCCGTAGCGCTCGGCCAGACGGGCGACGATCGCCAGTCCCAGGCCGCTGCCGCCGCGTTCGCTGCGTTCGCCGTCCAGGCGTGAAAAGGGCCGCAGCAGGCGGTGCCTTTCAGCTCGGGGCACACCTGGGCCTCGGTCGAGAACCTCGATCCGGCAGTTCCCCGATTGTCGTGTTGCCCGCAGGCTTACTTCGGCCGTCGCGCGGTCGGCGCTGCGCCCATGGCGCAGCGAGTTCTCGACGAGGTTGCTCAAGATGCGGGTGAGATCGAGCGGGTCGCCGCGCCAGCGCAGCTGCGGGTCGACCAGGACATCGAGCGTCAACTCGCCGGCATCGACCCGCGCCTGGTAAGCGGTTCGCACGCCTTCGATGATGTCTGCAACCGCGACGAGCTGGACCCGCGCCGGCTGCCGATCGCTCGCCGCAGTGCGCGCATATTCCATGAACTTGCCGACGATGGCGTCGATCCGGGCAATATCATCGCTCATCGACTCCTTGTCGGCTTCGGCAATCGAAGCGAGCTCGATCTCCATCCGCAATCGGGTCAGCGGCGTTCGGATGTCGTGCGAGATGCCGGCCAGGGCAACGGCACGGTCGCTCTCGAGCTCGCGCAGATCGGCGACCATCCGATTGAAGCGCCGATGCAGCGCGGCGATTTCGGTAGGACCGGATTCCGCCAGCGGCGGCGCATTCTCGCCGCGGCTCACGCGTCCGAGTGCGTGTGCCAGGTTGGCGAGGGGCTTGTTCAGCGGCGCAGCCACCGCCAGCGCGCCCAGCAGGCCCAGGCCGGCAGCCAGGCCGAGCAGAGCCCACCAGGGCGGCCCGAGCTGACGCTCGAAGCGACTGGCCGACAGGCCGAGCCAGTAGGGGTCACCATCGATGTCGAAACTGACCCACAGACCCTGCTCGTTGTTGACGCTGGACGCCAGGCGGGTCTGCGCACCGAGCAGGCCGTGCAGGCGCGCGAGCAGCGCCTGCGCACGAGCAGCGGGAAGCAGTGCCTCGCTGCGATCGCCCGGTTCGAGCGGCGCGACCCGCACCCCTTCTTCGCGAGCGAGTTCGGACAACAGCTGTCGACGGCGATCGCTTTGCGCGCTGACGAGGGCCGATCGCGTGAGGTTGACGATCGAGGCCATTTCCCAGGCGAGGGTCTGTTCGGCAGGGGCTGGGTCGAACACTCGGATGAGTTCCATCATCGCCATCAGGCAGGCCATGACGAGCCCTGCGATGAGCAGGAAAGTGCGCCAGAAGAGGCTGATGCGCAAAGCGGCGATGGTTCGACGAGGTGAGCGTTGTGAGCGGAGGCGTGGCGGGCCCGACGCCCGATGTTACTGCCCGTCGGGAACGAATACGTAGCCCACGCCCCAAACTGTCTGCAGGTAGCGCGGGTGCTGCGGATCTGACTCGATGAGTTTGCGCAGGCGCGAGATCTGGACGTCCAGGCTGCGATCGAACGCGCCGTATTCGCGGCCCCTGGCCAGCAACATCAGCTTTTCACGCGAAAGCGGTTGCCGGGGGTGGCGCGCGAACGCCTTGAGAACCGCGAATTCGCCGCTGGTGAGAGGGACTGGTTCGCCCTTGCGACTCAAGGCCCGCAACCCCAGGTCGAGGTGGAACTCGCCGAAGCTGACCTCGGCGGCGTCGGCGCTGGGCGCGCCAGGCGATTCGGCAGCCGGCTGGCGCCTCAATACCGCATTGATGCGGGCCAGGAGTTCGCGGGGATTGAAGGGCTTGGGAATGTAGTCGTCCGCGCCCATTTCCAGGCCGACGATGCGATCGACGTCATCGCCTTTTGCCGTCAGCATGATGACCGGCGTGGTGTCGCCGGCGCCGCGCAGACGGCGCACGATCGACAGCCCGTCTTCGCCCGGCAGCATCAGATCGAGAATGATCAGATCGAAGGGCTGGCGCTGAAGCAGCCGGTTCATCGACGGCGCGTCTTGCGCGAGGCTGACCTCGAACTGATTCTCGGTCAGGTATCGACGCAGCAGGTCGCGAAGCTTGAGGTCGTCGTCGACGACCAGCAGGTTCTTGCCGGAGGCACTCATGGGGCAATGATAACCACCGTCGTCAATCCAACTCCAACACCATTCGGCGGGCTTACCGGTTGTTACAACGGTTACCGGCGCAGGCCCACCCATGACGGGCAGCCTTGCCTAGAATCGGGGGTATGACCTGCACGGCAAAACATTCGAGCGCGAGTTCCCCTCGGGGGCGGCGCGGCTTCGTCTGCGCGCTGGCCCTGTTGGCCGGAGTGTCGAGCGTGTCGGTGCAGGCGCAGTCGCATGGGGGTCGTCTCGCGCCCTCGGAGCGCGCCCACTTGCGGCAGGAACTGCGCCAGCAGGCGTGGGGGAACGGCCACGCGGGTACCCGGCCGCCGGGCGCGTACCCGCCTGGCGGCAGCCCGTCCGGCGCCTATCCGCCTGGGAGATACCCCCCTGGCGCTTATCCTCCTGGCGCTTATCCTCCTGGCGCTTACCCCCCGGGCGCCTACCCCCCGGGCGCGTCGCCCCCCGGGGGGGGCTATGCGTCTGGCGGGTCCGGTTACGTTGCCGCCGATCCCTACGCCCCTCGCGGCGCCGGTCGTATCTATGGTCCGCCGCCGGGTTACGGTCCGGGCCCGGCTTATCCCCCGGAGGGGGCCTATCCGCGGGGTGGCGTCTACCCCCCCGGTGCTGCCTACCCCCCCGGTGCTGCTTACCCCCCCGGTGCTGCTTACCCCCCTCGGGCCGGGTACCCGCCCGGCACATATCTTTCTCCGCAGCGGCTACGCGACGTTCAGGCTCC
>JAYVOV010000683.1:0-11554 GCA_043757735.1 Burkholderiaceae bacterium | reverse complement strand
CGCGGCGACACCCGTCCACTGGCCGTGCCGCCCGCCGAGCCGCAGTCGCCCGGCCGTATTCCGAGTTCGCTGCGCGCTCGTCCGCCCGGCGCCCGCAGGGCGACGGACCGGTTCGAACCCGACACAACTCGGCCTGCCGTCGAACCGACGGCGGCGGCGCCCCGCGAACCGGCGCCCCGCGAACCGGCGCCGCAGCGCGAGGCGGAAATGGCGCGCGGCGCGGAAGAAGAAGCGGCGGCAGGTGCGCCGGGGCAGCGCCTTCTGGAAGTCTTGTCGTCGATCGATCTGGCGGACCTGCCCGTCGCGCCGGCCGTCGTGCCGATGCTGGGCGCCGATCCGGTGCTGCGCCTGATGCGCGGCAACTGGATTCAGCTGATCTCGCGCGATGGCTCTTCCTCTTACGCCAAAGTAGCCTGGATCAATGCCCGGCGCACGGTTGTGCTTCTGGTGCGCCACCCCGACCGTCGCGCGCTGTCACTGCGCGCCGCCGAGATCGCCGAGCGCTTCGCGCAGGGCCGCGCCTACCTCATCGAATAACGGGCGTTTGCACGGCGGGCTTTTCGTCGGCCGGAAAGGTCACGATATGGTCGGCGTCGAAGCGGATGCCGATCCGCTCGCCGAGGGCGTGATTGTGGTGGCTGGGGACCAGCACGAGCAATTGCGCACCGCTGGCCAGTCGCAGCGTGTACAAAAACTGCGCGCCGCGAAAGGCTTTGCGCACCACTTCGGCCTGCAGCGGGCTGGCGTCATCGTGGATCACGTCATCAGGGCGCAGCAGTATCGATACATCGCCACGCACGCTGGCGCTGGCGCCGGCCAGCGCCTGGTCGGTCCGAGTGCGTATCGGCAGCACGCCCAGTTCAAAATGCACTTCGGAAAGGCCGTCGTGCTGATGCAGTCGGCCCGGCAGGAACGACCCCAGCCCGACGAAGTCTGCAACCTCCCTGGAGTCCGGGCGGTGATACAGCCGGTACGGCGTATCCCATTGCGCAATCGCGCCGGCCTGCATGACGCCAACCACATCGGCCATCGCAAACGCTTCGTATTGATCGTGCGTCACCAGCAGCGCGGTCGTTCCGGCTTCGTTCAAGATTTCGCGCAACTCCATGGCGAGGCGTTCACGAAGATCCGGGTCCAGATTGGAGAAGGGTTCGTCGAGCAGCAGCAGGCGGGGCGAGGGCGCCAGAGCACGGGCCAGCGCCACCCGCTGTTGTTGCCCGCCGGAGAGTTCGTGCGGAAACCGGGTGGCCAGCGGGCGCAGGCCGACCAGGTCGAGCATGCGCTTTATTCTGGCCTGGCGCTGGCCGCGTCCCAGGCCTGGTGAACGCAGGCCAAAGGCGACGTTGTCGGCCACGCTCAGATGAGGGAACAGTGCGTAGTCCTGGAAGACGATGCCGACGCCGCGATTCTCCGGCTCGACCCAGATCTGCGGACCCAGCACCGTCTGACCGTCGACCTGGACGGTGCCGCTCGAGGGCCGAACGAAACCGGCGATCGCGCGCAGGGCGGTGGTCTTGCCGCACCCGGACGCGCCGAGCAGGCAGCCGATCCGCCCGTGTGCCAGCTCGAACCCGAGCCCGTCGACGACCCGCAGCAGCCCCGACGGTGTCTCGTAGGTCACGGTCAGATCGTGTACCGCCAGCGCGGGTGGCGCGGTCGTCAGGGCATCGGGAGGGGAAGGGAACGGTGAATGCATATAATTCGGGACCTCTCGAATTCTACCCAAGCGCCATCGACCCCATTTCGAATTCCGTCGCACCGGGCGCTCAGGGCCTGGCCAAGGCATCAGCAACGACGCTCGCCACCCTGGCAACCATCGGCGCGCTGATGACCGCCGCACCCATCGTGGTTTTGCTCTGGATGGCGTTGTCGGTGCAGGGCGGCTGGGAGACACTCGCGCATCTGGCCAGCACGGTGCTGCCAGGCGCGCTGATCACATCGTTCGCCCTCGTCGCCGTCGTGCTGGCGGTGGTTCTGGTTGTCGGCGTGGGCACCGGCTGGCTGGTGGCCGCATACGAGTTTCCGGGCCGCCGCTGGCTGTCGTGGGCGTTGGTGCTGCCGTTGTCGATGCCGGCCTTCGTGCTGGCCTATGCCTTCACAGATTTCCTCGATAGCTCGGGCCCGTTGCAGACGGCGCTGCGCGCGGCCACCGGCTGGGCTGTGCGCGACTACTGGTTCCCGGATATCCGTTCATTGCCGGGCGCCGGCGTGTGCCTGGGGCTGGCGCTGTATCCCTATGTCTACATGCTGGCACGCTCGGCGTTTTCCGAACGATCAGAGTCGTTGTCGGATGCGGCGCGGTCGCTGGGTCTGAGCCCGCGTGCCACCTGGTGGCGGGTGGTCTGGCCGGTGGCACGCCCCGCGGTGGCGGCGGGCTGCGCGCTTGTGCTGATGGAGACGCTGGCCGACTTCGGCACGGTGAGCTACTTCGGGATCGACACGCTCACCGCGGGCATCTACCGCTCCTGGCAAGGGCTGGGCGATCGGGTGGCGGCCGCGCGTCTGGCAGTTGTCCTGCTCGTCATTGTCGGGCTGCTGGCGTGGGCGGAACGGCGCCAGCGCAACCGCATGCGCTTCCATGCGCGAGCGTCGCGCCCGGCGCGGCGTCTGTCCTTGCACGGTGCCCGGGCATGGCGGGTAAGCCTCTACGCTGCGCTGCCGGTTCTGTTCGGCTTCATCGTGCCGGCAGTGCTGCTCCTGCGTGCCTGGTCTTCGGCAGGATTTCCAGGCGATGCCCGCATGGGATCATGGGTCTTGCACTCGCTGACGCTGGCCGGCCTGGCGACCGCACTGATTCTGCCGGTGGCGGTGGTCACGGCCTATGCGGCGCGCCTCGTCGGCAATCGCTCGGTGCGGGTCGCGGTTGCGCTTGCCTGTGCCGGCTACGCGCTGCCCGGGGTGGTGATCGGGGTGGGACTGCTGGTCTGGGTGGGTCTGATCGATCGGGTATTCGGCATGATGGTGCTTGGCGGCACGATCGCTGCAGTGGTGTACGCCTATGGGGTACGTTTCTTCTCCGTCGCCTACCAGGGCGTCGAGTCGGCGCTTGCCCGAATCAGTCCGGCAATGGATCAGAGCGCACGCAGTCTCGGCGCCGCACCGCTCGAGGTGCTCGCACGGGTCCACTGGCCACTGCTGCGGCCCAGCCTCGCTGCGTCGGCTTTGCTGGTGGTGGTCGACTGCCTCAAGGAATTGCCCGCAACCCTGGTGCTGCGGCCTTTCAATTTCGACACGCTGGCCGTCGCCGCCTACCATTTCGCGGCCGACGAGCGTCTGGCCGAAGCGGCATTGCCCTCGCTGCTGATGGTGCTGACCGGGCTGGCGCCGGTGCTGCTGCTGTCGCGCGCCGCCGAGCGCCACTCGTCTCGCGCCGGTGACAACTGAAGATTTTCTGTTATTATCTTGGGCTTGCAGGCGCGTAGCTCAGCTGGTTAGAGCACCACCTTGACATGGTGGGGGTCGTTGGTTCGAGTCCAATCGTGCCTACCAGAAATCTCCAAGGTATCCCGTGCTTGTTTTCTTCCGGGATGTCCCGTGTTTGTTTTCTGTTAGTGCCTTCAGTTATTGTTTTCTGTTATTGCCTTCACAACTTGCCGGCCATGGTTATGACACCGCTGACTACATCGCATCTGGAGTCAATCCGCTAAGCCGGTATTCGTTTGCAGTGCACTCGAAAAGCGCGGCCTGGCCGCGCTTTTTGTTTGGTTCGGCCAGTCTGGCGCCGCCAGATCCAGGGTGTTCGTCTGGTGCCAGATCGTCTGCATTTCGGTCGTGAGCCGCTTGTCTCGTGTTTTTTTTGCCTGGGCAAAACCAATGGTCAACATCACGCTTCCCGACGGTTCGGTCAGACAATTCCCGGCGCCAGTCAGCGTCACCGAAGTGGCCCGCTCGATCGGGCCCGGCCTGGCGAAGGCGGCGCTCGCCGGCCGGCTCGATGGCGAGCTGGTCGACACCAGCACCGTCATCGACAAAGATGCCCGGCTGGCCATCATCACCGACAAAGATGCCGATGGCGTGGACGTCATCCGCCATTCCGCCGCGCACCTGCTCGCCTATGCAGTCAAAGAGCTGTTCCCGCAGGCGCAGGTCACGATCGGCCCGGTCATCGAAAACGGCTTCTTCTATGACTTTTCATACTCCCGGCCGTTCACCCCTGAAGACCTCGAGCGCATCGAGACCCGCATGCGCGAGCTGGCGGCGCGCGACGAGGCGGTGACCCGTGAGGTCTTGGCGCGTGACGACGCGGTGGCATTCTTCAAGTCGATCGGCGAGCACTACAAGGCCGAGATCATCGCCTCGATTCCGGCCGAGCAGTCCATCTCGTTGTACCGCGAGGGCAGCTTCATCGACCTGTGCCGCGGCCCTCACGTGCCCTCCACCGGCAAGCTGAAGGTTTTCAAACTCATGAAGGTGGCGGGTGCCTACTGGCGCGGCGACGCCAGGAACGAGATGCTTCAGCGCATCTACGGCACCGCCTGGGCCAATCAGAAAGATCAGGATGCCTACCTGCACATGCTCGAAGAGGCCGAGCGCCGCGATCATCGCAAACTGGGCCGTGAGCTCGACCTGTTCCACATGCAGGAAGAGGCGCCAGGCCTGGTTTTCTGGCATCCCAAAGGCTGGACCATCTGGCAGCAGATCGAGCAGTACATGCGCCGGGTCTACCAGGACAGCGGCTACCAGGAGGTGAAAGGGCCGCAGATTCTCGATCGTTCCCTCTGGGAGCGTACCGGCCACTGGGACAACTATCGCGAACACATGTTTGTGACCGAGTCCGAGAACCGCGTCTACGCCCTCAAGCCGATGAACTGCCCCGGGCATGTCCAGATTTTCAAGTCCGACCTGCGTTCCTATCGCGAACTGCCGCTTCGGTACGGCGAATTCGGCCAGTGCCACCGCAACGAGCCATCGGGCGCGCTGCACGGCATCTTGCGGGTGCGCGGTTTCACGCAGGATGACGGGCATGTCTTCTGCACCGAGGATCAAATCCTCGCCGAATGCGAACAGTTCACGACGCAACTGCAGCAGGTCTACGCCGACTTCGGTTTCTCCAACATCTTGTACAAGGTGGCCACGAGGCCTGAGAAGCGGGTCGGTTCCGACGAGCTCTGGGACAAGGCAGAGTTCGCGGTCATGGAATCGCTGCGCCGCTCGGGTTGCGATTTCGTGATTTCACCCGGTGATGGTGCCTTTTACGGCCCAAAGATCGAGTACACGCTCAAAGACGCACTGGGGCGGCAGTGGCAGTGCGGCACCATGCAGGTTGATTTCAATACAGCCGAGCGCCTGGGCGCCGAGTACGTCACCGAAGAAAACAGTCGGCGCCATCCGGTGATGCTGCATCGGGCGATCGTCGGCTCGCTCGAGCGATTCATCGGCGTGCTGATCGAAAACCACGCCGGCGCCATGCCGATGTGGTTGGCGCCCCTGCACGTGGTGGTCATGAACATCACCGAAGCCCAGTCGGAATACGCTCGAGGCGTTGTTCAGGCGTTGAAGAAACAAGGCTTCAGGGTGCAGGCCGATTTGCGTAATGAAAAGATCAACTATAAAATCAGAGAGTTTAGCCTGCAGAAAGTTCCGTACATTCTCGTCGTTGGCGAGAAAGAACGACTGGCGGGCAAGGTGGCTGTGCGTGCGCGCGGCGGTGTTGACCTGGGAGCACTATCGCTCGACTTATTTGTCGAGCGGCTGCATCAGGACATCGCGGCCAAGCGGTCGCAACCGCAACTGCCTGAAAAAGCAGCATGACCGGTGCCGATTTTCTTCGGCGCGGGGTGGCTGTTTGTTCAGAGGAGCGGCGGACACGGTAAGCGCAGCCTTGAATGTAATTTGACTGGAGGTTGAGACAATCGCTACCGAACGTTCGCATCGCATCAACGGCGAAATCACCGCGCCCGAGTTGCGACTCATCGGGGCCGATAACGAGCCACTCGGTATCGTTGCTTTCCGGGACGCCATTCGCATGGCCGAAGAGCAAGAGGTTGATCTCGTAGAGATCGCGCCAACTGCTGCCCCGCCAGTCTGCCGCCTGATGGACTATGGCAAGTTCAAGTATCAGGAACAGAAAAAGGCGCACGAGGCCAAGCTCAAGCAGAAGATTATTCAGGTCAAGGAAGTTAAATTCCGCCCTGGCACCGATGACGGCGACTACAACGTCAAGATCCGCAATCTCGTCCGATTCCTCGATGAGGGCGACAAGGCCAAAATCACCTTGCGGTTTCGCGGCCGTGAGATGGCGCATCAGGAGTTCGGCGTGCGGCTGCTGGAAAGAGTCCGCACCGATCTCGACGCAGTCGGCCAAGTCGAGCAGATGCCCAGGCTCGAGGGGCGTCAGATGGTCATGATCATCGCGCCCAAAAAGAAAAAATAAGGCTGCGCGCTCTTCGGGGCAGGCAGTTGGCAGGTCGAGCCGCCCGAACAGGCGGCCGTGGCCGGACAGAAATGTCCGGCAAGAAGAAGCCGAGCGGGTCATCAAAGTTCCAGCGGCAACAGCTGGACACCTGTCAAGGCAACAAAAGGAAGTCAGGGGGCCCTATGCCCAAGATGAAGACAAAGAAAGGCGCTGCGAAGCGTTTCCGTGTCCGTTCCGGCGGCACGATCAAGCGAGGACAGGCGTTCAAGCGCCACATCCTCACCAAAAAAACCACCAAAACCAAGCGTCAGCTTCGCGGGTCGACCAGCGTTCATGAATCGAATGCTGCCTCCGTCAAGTCGATGATGCCGTACGCGTAAGGGAGCGAAACCATGCCTAGAGTCAAGCGTGGCGTAACCGCACGTGCCCGTCATAAAAAGGTCCTGGCGCTTGCCAAGGGTTACCGTGGTCGTCGCAGCAAGGTCTGGCGGGTTGCCAAGCAGGCCGTCATGCGCGCCGGCCAGTACGCCTACCGCGATCGCCGCAACAAGAAGCGTGTATTTCGCGCGCTCTGGATCGCCCGCATCAATGCGGCAGCCCGCGAGCATGGCATCAACTACAGCCGCTTCATGAACGGCCTCGGCCGTGCGGCCATCGCTCTGGACCGCAAGGTGCTGGCTGAATTGGCCGTCAACGACAAGCCGGCGTTTGCCGCCATCGTTGCCAAGGTCAAGGCCACGATCGCGGCCGCCTGACAGCGGCTCGGCGCGCTGCGCGCATGTCGCGCCGTGCGCCCGATCCTGAGCTACAGACGGGGCCCGCGGGCCCCGTCTGACATTGCACCTTCCGCGCTCAACTCGTCACGCAGTCTGCCCGATGCTTTTTACGATCGAACCCGCATCTGCCTTAGCTCCGCGCGCTGGGCGGATGCATCTACGGAGTCATTAGCCGATGGATCAGGAGCTCAACACCCTCGTCGAGCAGGCCCGCACGGCGTTGGCGCAATCCGACGATGCCGCCGCGCTGGCCAATGCCAAGGCGCGATTTCTGGGCAAGGAGGGTGCGATCACCCAGCGCATGAAGACGCTGGGCCGACTGTCGCCTGAAGAGCGATCGCTGGCCGGGAAACGTCTGAACGAAACCAAGCAGGCGGTGGAGGCGCTGGTGCAGTCGCGCGAACGCGAACTGGCCAAGGCGGTGCTCGACGCGCGCCTGTCGCATGAGTCGATCGACGTGACCTTGCCAGGCCGGGGGCAGGGCACCGGGGGCCTGCATCCGCTTACCCTGGCGGCAGAACGGATCGAAGCCATTTTCAGGTCGATCGGCTTCGATGTCGCCGACGGGCCCGAGATCGAAGAAGACTTCTACAACTTCACCGCCTTGAACACGCCGGAAAACCATCCGGCGCGCTCGATGCACGACACGTTTTACGTAGAAGGCCAGGATGCGCATGGCCTGGGCCTGCTGCTGCGCACCCACACCAGCCCGGTGCAGATCCGCTACGCGCGTCTGCACAAACCGCCGATCAAAGTGATCGCGCCGGGGCGCACCTACCGGGTCGACTCCGACGCCACCCATTCACCGATGTTCACCCAGTTCGAGGGCTTGTGGGTCGACGAAGACATCAGCTTCACTGACCTGAAGAGTGTCTACACCGAGTTCCTGCAGCGCTTCTTCGAAACCACCGAACTCGACGTTCGGTTCCGGCCGTCCTACTTCCCGTTCACCGAGCCGTCGGCAGAGATCGACATGCGGTTTCACGATGGCCCGCTCGCGGGCCGCTGGCTGGAAGTGTCTGGCTCCGGGCAGGTGCATCCCAATGTCATGCGCAACTACGGCCTCGACCCTGAGCGCTACCTCGGCTTCGCGTTCGGCTCCGGTGTCGAGCGGCTCGCGATGCTGCGCTACGGCGTGGGCGACCTGCGCTTGTTTTATGAGAACGACCTGCGCTTTCTGGCTCAGTTCAACCGTTGACGAGGCTCTGGCATGAAGTTTCCTGAAAGCTGGCTGCGCAGCTTCTGCGATCCGCAACTGAGCACCGAAGCGCTGGCGGAGCGCCTGACCATGCTCGGCCTGGAGGTCGAGGAGATCAGCGCCGCGGCGCCGCCCTTCACCGGCGTGGTGGTCGGCCTGGTGCGCTCGGTGACGCCTCATCCCAATGCCGACAAGCTGTCGGTGTGCGAGGTCGACATTGGCGGCTCGGTGCAGACCATCGTCTGCGGCGCGCCCAATGTGGTCCAGGGGCTCAAGGTGCCCTGTGCGCTGCCGGGGGCCGTGCTGCCGGGCGGCTTCGCAATCAAGCCGGTGACCATGCGCGGCGTCCAGAGTGACGGCATGCTGTGCTCGGCCCGCGAACTAGGATTGTCCGAAGACCATGGCGGTCTGCTGGTGCTGGGCGCTGACGCGGTGGTGGGCGCCGATCTGCGCGAAGCCATGGCCCTCGACGACGCTGTACTGACGCTCAAACTCACACCCAATCTGGCGCATTGTTTTGGCGTCTATGGCGTCGCGCGTGAAATATCGGCGGCCAGCGGCGCGCCTTTGCGCGTGCTGAACTTTCCGCCGGTGCCGGTGAGCCTGAGCGATCGCCTGCCTGTCAGGGTGCTGGCGCCTGATCTGTGCGGACGATTCAGCGGCCGCATCATCCGCGGCGTGGACGCCCGCGCCAGCTCGCCCGACTGGATGCGTCGTCGGCTGGAACGCGCCGGCCAGCGGCCCATTTCGGCGCTGGTGGACATCTCCAACTATGTGATGCTCGAACTCGGGCGCCCGTCGCATGTGTTCGACCTGGCCCGCATTCACGGCGACCTCGAAGTGCGCTGGGCGCGCGCCGGCGAGTCGCTCAAGCTGCTTAATGGCCAGACCATCGCGCTCGATGCCGAGGTCGGGGTGATCGCCGACGCTCGGCAGGTCGAGAGCCTGGCCGGCATCATGGGCGGCGACAGCACCGCTGTCACGCTCGACACCACCGACATCTATCTCGAGGCGGCATTCTGGTGGCCGCATGCAATGGCCGGACGCGCCCGCCGCTACAACTTTTCAACCGACGCGGCGCAGCGTTTCGAGCGCGGCGTCGATGCTGCGACCACGGTCGAACACATCGAGTACCTCACCCGCCTGATCCTCGATATCTGCGGCGGCGCTGCCGGCCCGGTCGACGACCTGATCACCGGTTTGCCGCCGCGCCCGCCGGTGGCCATGCGCACCGGGCGCGCCCGCAAGGTCATCGGGGTGGCCATCAGCGATGAGGAAATGGCGACCTCTTTCACACGCCTCGGTCTTTCCTTCGTGCGCGAGCCCGACCGTTTCGTGGTCACGCCGCCGTCGTGGCGTTTCGATCTGCAGATCGAAGAAGACCTGATCGAAGAAGTGGTCCGCCTGTGGGGCTTCGAGCGTCTGCCGGTGCGCCCGCCCAAGGCGAGTTCGCCGATGCTCGAGCAGCCCGAGCGCGAACGTCCGCTCAATCAGCTCAAGCGGACGGTTGCGGCACGCGACTATCAGGAGGTCGTGACTTTCAGCTTCGTCTCGTCGGCGCTGCAGTCGCAGTTGGGCGATGGCGACGCGATCCGTCTGCTCAACCCGATCGCCGCTCAGATGGATGTGATGCGCACCACCTTGTGGGGCGGGCTCATCGACACCCTGCAGATCAACCTGAATCGCAAGGCCAGCAGGGTGCGCCTGTTCGAGATCGGTCGGGTATTTCATCGCGATGCGTCGGTGGTCAGCGGTCCTTTGTCGGTGCAGGGCGTGAGCCAGCCGCTGCGGCTGGCGCTGCTGGCCTATGGCCCGCTGGCCGACGACCAATGGGGAGTGCCTGGGCGCGCGGTCGATTTCTTCGATATGAAGGGTGATCTCGAGGCCCTGTGCGGGGCGATGGCCGACGACCTGCGTTTCGAACGCAGTGCGCATCCGGCGCTGCACCCCGGCCGTGGCGCCCGGATTGTGCACAAGGGTCAAGCGCTGGGATGGATCGGTGCGATGCACCCGGCGCTGCAGCAACAGCTCGAGCTCACTCATTCGCCGATTCTTCTCGATTTCGACCTCGAGGCGCTGCGGGTTCGCGAGCTGGCCAGACCGGGTGAAAATTCGCGCTTTCCGCCAGTTTTGCGCGACCTCGCTTGGGTGGTTTCTGATGAAATCAGTGTTCAGGTGGTGCGCGACGAAATCGATCGCGCAGTGGCCGCACAGAGCTTGGGCGGACTCGTGAAAAACGTCAGGTTGTTTGATGAATATCGCGGTAAGGGATTGGAAAATAAGGAGAAAAGCCTTGCCTTCCGATTCTGGATGCAAGATACTCAGCGCACTCTGAACGACACTGAAGTGGCCCAACTTCTCGAGGGCGTGGTGACGTGGATGGGGGAACGACTAGGTGCCCGCCTGCGTTCCGGCGCCTGATGTCCACTTGATCTTCCATGAACGTTTCCGGCCAGTCGTCCCTCGCAGTCGATTCGCTCGAAGCCTCAGCCGACCCCCTGGCTGACTTCGAGGTGCAAGAAATCGATCCCGACTGCTTTACGCTGACCAAGGCCGAACTTGCCGAAATGTTGTTCGAGCGGGTCGGCTTGAACAAGCGCGAAGCCAAGGATATGGTCGAGACTTTCTTCGACGAGATCCGCGTCGCGCTCGAGCGCGGTCACAGCGTCAAGCTGTCTGGCTTCGGCAATTTTCAGTTGCGTGACAAACCGCAGCGGCCGGGGCGCAATCCCAAGACTGGTGAAGAAATCCCGATCTCCGCCCGCCGGGTGGTGACTTTTCACGCCAGCCAGAAGCTGAAGTCTCAGATCGATGGCACTGAGCGCGGCTGATCGCCGCGCGCCACTTCCCCATCGCCAGCCTATGCAGAGCAAGCCCGAGCCCAAGATCGTCCTGCCGCCGATCCCAGCCAAGCGCTATTTCACGATCGGCGAGGTGAGCGAGCTGTGCGGGGTGAAGCCGCACGTGCTGCGCTACTGGGAACAGGAATTCACCCAGCTGCGGCCAATGAAACGGCGCGGCAATCGGCGCTACTACCAGCACCATGAAGTGCTGCTGGTGCGGCGCATCCGCGACCTGCTGTACGAGCAGGGGTTCACCATCAGCGGTGCGCGCAATCGGCTGGGCGAGATCGGTCCGAGCGGGCGTGGCCGCCTCACGGCCGAATCACTTGAAGAAATGACCAATGCCGATGTTGCTGAGGCCGAAGGGCAGGCGCAGCAGGGG
>JAYVOV010000682.1:0-3109 GCA_043757735.1 Burkholderiaceae bacterium | reverse complement strand
GATAGGACCAGGTTGGTTCGCCATGCATGAGCAGCACCGCGGGCGCGTCGCGCGGGCCTTCGTCGATGTGTGCGATGCGCAGGCCGCCGATGGTGCTGTAGCGCGGCGTGTAGGGAAAATCGACCAGGCCCGCAAAGCGGTCTTCGGGCGTGCGCAGGCAGTTGTTGACGACAGGCAGTGCTCGCATATCAGAACCGTTGGCTGAGGGTGATCCGGGTAGAACCGGCGGGCAGGCTGATGAAGTCGCCGTCGATCCCTACGCGCAGGGGGCCGGTGTAGATCCGGCCGGCGTCGCCGAGGAAGGCCTTTTCCATGCCCGGGATCGGCAAGGCCGGCACGATGTGATTGAGCAGCAGATAGCCGACTCTGGCGTCGCGGGCAATCTCTGCGGCCTGCTCCGGAGAACTGTGATAATCCGTGATGTCGATGAATACCTTTTTCAGGTTGGCCCGGCCCGCCTTGTCTGCGCCGTCCTGAAGAACGGCCATCAAGGGCATCGACAGCGCTTCATGGACCAGCAGGTCCACACCCTGCGATTCGCGCTGCACTGCAGCTGACTTTTTGGTGTCGCCGCTCAGCACGACACTGCGGCCTTTGTACTGAATGCGGTAGCCCACCGCCGGGTTCACCGGCGCATGATCGACCACAAAGGCGATCACTTCCAGGTCGCCCTCCCTGATCACCACGGCGCGGCCGTCGGGACCCGGCGTGAACGGCCTGGCGTTGCCGCTGAAGCCGTCGGCCGGCACCGTCGCGTCGCCATGGTGCGCCACGCGATACTGGCGATCCTGCGCATAGGCCTGCCGCAGTCCGGCCACCACGCTTTCGACCCCGCCGGGGCCATGCACATCGACCGGCACCCGATTGGACGCCGAGACCCAGCGCTGCAGCATCAGTTCGCCCAGCCCGTCGATGTGATCGGAATGAAAGTGGGTGAGGAATACCGCTTCGACCCGCCCGATGTTGAAACCCATCTTGCCGATGTTGCGTGCGCTGCCGCTGCCGGCGTCGAATACGAAGAGCCGCTTGCCGGCCACAACCAGGGTGCAGGGGCCCGCGCGCTTGTCGTCGGGAAACGGCGAACCGGCGCCGCACAGGCCGACATGCAGGCCGTCGGGCAGGCTCGCCAGCGCGTCGGCGCCGATGCGTTCAGCGGCAACTCGCCTGGCAAGTGCCACGCTCAACGGCGCGCGCAGCACATAAACCGCAGCGGCGAGCAGCACGATCACGGCCAGCGCTGAGAGCAGGATCTTGCGGATGTTCATGGGTACTTCCAGGGGTGCCGGCTCAGACGCCGAAGATTCGCGCAATGCGAACGCCGAAGCCCTGGATCCAGGGCGCGACGTAGCGCAACTTCGGGCGGCTTGCGAGCGCGGCCTTGACGATCTGCCTGACGATGCTCTTTGTGGTGCTGGCCTCCAGCAGCGCGAACTGCCGGTTTTCCTGCTTGCGGATGCGCTCGGCCTGGTCTTTGAAATACGAGTGTTCGGTCATCCAGTCGAACTTGCGGCCGGTCATCATCTGGTTGAAGCCGGTGTGGATGGCGCCGGGCTCGATCAGCGCCACTTGAATGCCTTTGCGGAGCTGGTCCATCTCGGCGCGCAAGCCGGCGCCGGCCGCCGAGAGCGCGAACTTCGACATCGAGTAGGGCATCAGAAACGGTACCGGCAGGCGCCCGGCCACCGAACTCACGAACAGCACCGTGCCGCGCTGGCGCTCGATCATGCCGCGCAAGGCGAGTTGCGTGAGCGCCAGGGTGCCGAAGACATTCACCTCGAATACCTGCCTGATGCGCGCGATGTCGACCTCGGCTAGCGACCCGGAGTCACCGGTGCCAGCGTTGTTGATCAGCACATCGAGCGCAAGCGGAAGAATCTTTTCACGATCTGCAGAATCGGTGATGTCGAGCTTGAAGATCTCGAGCGTCAGCCCGCGCGTGGCGCACTCGGCGCGCAGCGCCTGCGCCTGCGCTTCGTCAAAGGTGGTGGCGTAGACCCGATGACCGAGTTGTGCCAGTGCGAACGCGCTGTCGCGGCCGATGCCCGAACCAGCACCGGTGATGAGAATGGTTTTTTTCATGTGCCTGCACCTGTCATGCGCGGCCCATCGGCCGCGCTCATTCGACGAACACCCGGGCCAGCCGGCCGAGGGTGCACCAGTAGAAGTCGCGACCCCAGCCGGGGCTGGGGAAAACCACGCCCTGGTTCAAGCCACCGGCGCGCACCCGGCCCAGTTCGGCCCCGGAGTCGATGTTCAGCACGACCAGCTCTTCACCGCCGCGTCGGTAGTCGTTGACGACCAGCTCGCGACCCTGATCAGCCGGTTGGGTGTCGGGTTGACCCCCGCGCCGATCATGCTGCGGCGATAGCGGTTCTTGCCGTTGTCCATGAACCAGGCGTTCTCGCTATCGAGTACAACATCCCAGCCGAAGGTCTGCGTGCTGTCGCCGATGTAATCAAAGCGCCAGTCGGGGTCGATCACGCTCAGTCGGGCGGGTGTCTTGTCCGACAGGTTCTTGGTGACGATCAGCCCATTGTCGAGGATCACGAACGAGTTGTAGGGCTGTTCGATCGGCAGTGGCAGACTGGCCAGCGGTTCGCAGACTCGATTCAGGCGATGCGCGTGGCGTCCATAGACGACGTACAGATCGCCGTTGCGATGCAGCGCCATGCCGCCTGGCCACCAGGGTCCGCCCGCCAGGCGTGGCGAGCGGCGCACCGTCTTGAGCGTGTGTGGATCGATCATGTCGACGCGGGCGGTGCCGGGCAGCCCGAATCGGTCGCGGATAGCGGTATGCGTCAGCAGGTACGCCTCGCCCGGCGCACCAAGCAGCGTCATCGTCGAGACCAGCGTATTGCGTGTGACGCACGACAGTTTTTCGCCCGCGCGCAGGTTCAGGCCGGCGCCGGCGCGTGGGATCTGCAGACGCTGCGGACCGCCGTCCTCGCAGGGCCAGGGCGTATCGAGGTACCCGGAGCTGTTCATCGGATTTTCCTGCGGGCGCGCCAGGCCAGCGCGCCAGTGAGCAGCAGCAGGCCGGCGACCAGCACCAGGCCGGGCGTTCGGTATCGTGGCACGTAGACGTTGATCAGAGCGTTGATGAGCACCT
>JAYVOV010000681.1:0-3131 GCA_043757735.1 Burkholderiaceae bacterium | reverse complement strand
GTCACGCCGAGCAGCCGGCCGAAGGCTTCGACGTGCGCGTGAGCCTGCACGCCGGAGCCGACGATCAGCAGGTCGGCGCCCCGCTGCGCGCCCAGGCGCAACCCGGCCAATGCTGAAAGTGCTGCGGTGCGCCGAGCCGTGACGGTAGGCCCGTCGAGCATCAGCAGACGTTCGCCGGTGTCGGCTCGCATCAGCAGCACCTCGCCCAGCAGGCTGGGCAGCCCGCGCTGCGGATTGCCTGCGTGCACCGTCACGAGCTTGGTCACCGCGTATTCACCATCGGTGGCCGGCATGGCCAGCAGCACGCCACCGGTTAGTGGAACGACCAGACGCTCGGGTGCCAGAGTCAGGCGATCCCGTTTGCGCTCGAGCATCGCCGCCAGCGCGGGCGCCAGGGTTTCGTAGGGCAGGGCGCGCGCGGTGGCCGGCGCGTCGAGAATGGTGAGCGTCATGTGGGCATGGGTTTCGGGTTACGACAACAGGTGTCGGGTCTGGCGTTCAAGCGCGAACTGGCGGGATTGATCGGCCTGTGTTTGGCGGGGCGCTGTACCGCCGGACAGCCCCTGCGCGAGGAAGGCTGGCCGGCCCCGTGCGCCGCTTGCCGTGTAGTCGGCGATCAGCACCTGGTCGATTGCGGCCGGTGTCGCCAGCGTGGTCTGCGCGAGCAGCCACTCGCGGACCAGTTCGTAGAGCCGCTCGGCCGCGAGTCGATGCGTGGCGTCTGTGCCCGCATACAGCCAGTCCGATAAGGCCATGAAGCGCTCGAAAGGGGCCGCGCCGAGCATCAGGGGCAGCGTCAGCCGGAACCGGCCGGAATTCGCGATCAGATCCCAATAGCGGGCGAACCGCGTGAGCCGCTGCAGTTCGACGAAGGACAGGTCGCGCGTGCTCAGCACGTTGTACGGGGGCTGCGGGTTGAACCGCAGATCGAAGGCTGCCTGGTGACGCGCGATCGGTGCGCCGCGCAGCCGTTTCAGAATGCCGAGCTGGATCTCGTGCGGGCCGAGCGCGGCCAGACGATCGAAACCGGCGCCAAAGCTCGCCATGTCTTCACCGGGCAGACCGGCGATCAGATCGACGTGCAGGTGCGCACGACTTTCAAGCAGCAGCCAGGCGATGTTGTGCTCGGATTTCTGGTTGTCCTGGCGGCGACTGATCGTCGCCTGAACCTGCGGATTCCAGGTCTGGATGCCGATCTCGAACTGCAGGCTGCCTGGCGGAAACTGCACGATCAGTTCGCGCAGCGGGTCGGGCAGGTGGTCCGGCACCAGCTCGAAGTGCGCAAACACCGGATCACTCGGCGCCGCTTCGATCCGATCCAGGAAAAAGCGCAGGATTGCCGCGCCGGTGGCCGCCTTCAGGTTGAAGGTGCGGTCGACAAAGCGGAAGTGTCTTGCACCACGCGTGTACAGGGTCTCGAGCGCACTCAGCACGCGCGGCAGATCAAACGGCCAGGCTGTCTTGTCGAGCGCCGACAGGCAGAACTCGCACTTGAAGGGGCACCCGCGCGAGGCTTCCAGGTAGAGGTGGCGATGGCGCAGGTCGGCGTCAGAGTATTCGTCATAAGGCATCACCAGCGTGTCGAGTGCCGGCGTACCGCCGGCATGCAGCTTTGTCAGCGGGCGCGGACCATCCAGCATTTGTTGCGCGAGCCGGGCAAACGCCACTTCACCAGGACCGGTGACGACGTGATCGGCCATCGTGCAGATGGCCTGTTCGGTGGTCTCGTGGCTGACTTCAGGGCCACCCACGACGATCGCGACCTCGGGCGCGACGCGGCGCAGCAGCGCGATCAGCCGGGTGGTCTGTTCGACATTCCAGATGTACACGCCGAAACCGATTGCGCGCGGGCCATGGGCGAGCAGCTTCTCGGCCATGTCTTCGGTCCGCGCCCCGATCACGAACTCGACGATCAGCGAGCGTTCGCGCAATGCGCCGAGATTGGCACGCAGACAGCGCAGACCCATCGACGCGTGCGCATGACGGGCGTTCAGCGTGCACAGGAGCAGTTCGGGCATGGGGCGCGCCAGGAGGCTGTCGGCGTTGTCAGGGGCTCGGGCGGGCAGGATTCGACGCCGACAGCCTGCTGCGGGCACGCCAATCGCGCCTGCCTTGGGGCAGAATCATACCCATGGCAGACAATTCGACTCATCCGCACCCCGCCGCCCTGTCGGACATGGAGGTACGGGTCCGCGCGCTCGAGACCCTCCTCGTCCAGAAAGGTTACATCGACCCTGCAGCGCTCGACGAGCTCATCGACACCTACGAGCATCGCGTAGGCCCGCACAACGGCGCGCGCGTGGTGGCGCGCGCCTGGAGCGACCCTGCTTACCGCGAGTGGCTGCTGCGCGATGCCAGCGCTGCGGTCGGCGAACCGGGTGGATTCGGTTTCGTCGGCCGCCAGGGCGAGCACCTGGTCGCTCTCGAGAACACGCCGCAGGTCCACAATCTCGTCGTCTGCACGCTGTGTTCCTGCTACCCCTGGCCGGTGCTCGGACTGCCGCCGGTCTGGTACAAGTCGGCGCCGTATCGTTCGAAGGCAGTGATCGATCCACGTGGCGTGCTGGCTGATTTCGGCGTCAGCCTGCCGGACTCGACCGAGATTCGAGTCTGGGATTCGACCGCCGAGATCCGTTATCTGGTGCTGCCGATGCGTCCCGAAGGCACGCATGGCTTCACCGAGGCGCAGCTCGCGGGGCTGGTCACCCGCGACGCGATGATCGGCACCGGCCTCGCGCTGGCGCCGATCGCGGCCGAGAAAGCGGTGTCGCCATGAATGGTGGCCACGATCTCGGCGGCATGATGGGTTTTGGTCCGGTGCAGCCCGAGCCGAACGAAGCGGTGTTCCACGCGCCCTGGGAGCGAAGGGTGTTTGCGATGACAGTCGCGGCTGGCTTTGCCGGGCAATGGAACATCGACATGGCGCGCCACGCTCGCGAAAACGTCTCGCCGGCGCAGTATCTCGCCTGCAGCTACTACCAGATCTGGTTCGAGGGTCTCAAGCGTCTGCTGGAATTGCGCGGTATGGCCAGCGCGGCGGAGCTGCTCGAGGGGCGAGCTCTCCAGCCCGCCAAGCCCGGCATCGCCGCGCTGCCACGCGAGCGCGTGGCGCCGGTGCTGGCGCGGGGCGG
>JAYVOV010000680.1:0-3139 GCA_043757735.1 Burkholderiaceae bacterium | reverse complement strand
CGATTGCCCCTGGTGCGAAGCCCTGCGACGCGATCAGATGGTGCATCTGGCACGCGACGCGAGGACCCGCGCAATCCAGGTGGTGGAGTTCGATGTCGCAGACAACCGGCCGTTCACTGCCGTTGGGAGCGGCGGGCCTGACTTTGCCGCAGCGAAGTCAGGTGCCGACCTCGCTGTGCGCCTGCGCATCGGCGTCACCCCGACGGTTGTTTTCCTGGGGCCCACCAAAGAGCTTGCCGAGCGTCTGATCGGGTACCCCTCGCGTGACTTCTACGGTGCCTATCTAGACGAACGGATAGCGAGCGCCCGGGCCGCGATCGGTTCGACCCGCCTCTGAGCGCCCACCTGCCGACAGCCCCCTGGCCAGTGCTCAGTGAAAGTGGCTGGTCTCGGGTTCGAGATCCTCAGGCATGTCGGCGTGAACGATGTCCGACTTCACATTGGGGTACAGCGGACTGCCGCAGTCTTCGCAGAATTCCGGCTCGTTCAGATCGGGCCATACGCGAATTTCAGTGACACCAGACTCCCGCAGGGTGGCCCGGATGACCTCCAGCGGGGAGGGATCGTCGGTGTCGGTCTCGGCACCCAGCAGTGGCCAGACCACCCCTTGCGCCACCTCCTCGCTGTCGCCCACCGACAAACCGATCCGGAACTCGTCGATGCGCTCGCTGCCGAAGGCGGCCACCGCCGCGAAGATTTCTTCGGGTTTGATCGACAGCGCGTGAGTCAGGAAATGCACGGCGGCTCTGATGGCGTAGGGCCGGACGCGGCGATCTGATTCACGCATGTTGAGATGGTACGCATCGGGCAGCAGGCACTCGAAGCCACAGCCGGCCAGCAGCGGCTCCAGTGTGGGTCTGCCCTGCGCGATCCATTGTTCCAGGCAGTGCACCCGGCTTGCATGGTCACCCGCCTCTGTTTCCTGCCAGCGAAACAGCGGCGAGCCTTTGGGCGCGGCGACCACACCCAGCAGATAGCGCGTGTCGGCCAGCATTTCCGCGGTTTCGGGCAGTGCCTTGAGATCGAGCCGAGGCGTTTGACCGGTGACGGCACTGTTGCCGAGCTTGCGCGCCAGGCGCCGCAGTTCGGCGAAATCGCGAGGCATCTGATCGATGCTGTACAGGTACGGCACGATGCGGAATCGGGCCTTCGAGGCCAGCACATGCGACTGCCAATGTGCTGAAAGCGATTGTCCGGCATCAGGCGAGATGGCGCCGGAGGGAATGCGGAACCTCGTCCAGACCACCAGCGGGGCCGAAATAAGCAGACACTGCCAAGGCTCGCCAGCGACCTCGATCACCAGCGATTCGCTGGCGTCTTCGACCGCTTCGATGAGTGCGCTGTAGGCCTCGGTATCGGCCTGATTGAGCCGATCGAGCGCATCGGTGACCGCCTGACCGTGGCCGCCATCGAGCAGGCGCTCGATGCGTGCGGCCAAAGAAGCTTCCCAGAAGCGGTCTTCGGTTCGGCTGCCTGAATTGGACAAGCCCAGGGCGGCTGCCACCAGACGTTCTGCGTCGGGGGACAAGTGCGACTTGCGATCTCGCAAACCGCGGGAGTGGCGTGCTTCTTTCATCGGGCGTCTGGCATCTGGTGAAACAGTTAGGGTAACCCGACATTCTAGCCGATTGGCGCGCCGGCCTTGCAGCGCCGCAATCGGCACCTTACCCTGCAGCCATGACAGACGCCGTGAATGCATTCCGACCGCACGCTGGCCGCGCGGTGATGAGCGCCCTGCTCGGGCTGGCCGGGATTGCTCTACTCGCAAGTTGCGGCGGCGGCGGCTCGGAGGTGGCTTCGGTCGCAGGTGCGCCGGGCACCAGCCCGGCACCGGCGCCCGCACCCGGGCCTTCACCCGCGCCCGCGATCACCTCGCCAACGGCGCCCCCGTCAACTGTCTCAGCCGCGGTGATTGCCGAGGTGAGCACCCTCGACGCCTACATGCGCAACTGGTACCTCTGGCGCGACCGGATGCCGGCGCCCGACCTCACCCAGTACAGCAGCGCCGCCGCCGCACTCAAGGCGCTGAAAGTGCCGGAAGACCGCTACAGCTACGTCGATGACGCGCTGTCCTTCAATCAGTTCTTCGATGAGGGCAAAACGATCGGCTTCGGAATCGGCTATGCCAGCCGCGGCGACACCGTGTGGATCCGCCTGATTCAACCGCTGTCGCCGGCCGCCGAGGCCGGCCTGCGGCGCGGCGATCGCATCGTCGCGATCGATGGGGTGCCCAGCGCCGCACTGATCGCGCAAGGACGCCTCGATGCCGCATTCGGACCGCTCGAAGCCGGCGTCAGCGCTTCGTTCACACTGGAGCGCGACGGCCAGATACTCGAATTGCGCCCGACCAAACAGTCCTACGCGTTGTCGAGCGTGCTCGACGCGCGGGTCATCGACAGCAACGGCCGGCGGGTCGGTTACGTGAATCTTTATGCCTTCAATTCACCTGCGCGCCCAGCCTGGCTGAGCGCGATCTCGACCCTGATCGCGGGCGGCGCGCAAGATGTCGTGGTGGACCTGCGCGACAACGGCGGGGGTCTGCTGTCGATCGCGGCGGAAATCGCCTCGACACTGGCGCCCGCTGACGCGCAGGGCAGGCTTTTCATGCGCTCCGAATACAACAACGGACATACCAGCAGCAACAGCAGCTATTCGTTTTTTCCGCAGACCGGGGCTGGCCGCTTTCAGAACGTTGCCTGGCTGACGACGGATCGGACCTGCTCGGCCTCCGAGGCATTGATCGTGGGCCTGCGGCCGTATCGCGACATGCCGATCATCGGCAGCACCACCTGCGGCAAGCCGGTGGGCTTCAACCCCGAGCAGCGCGACGGCAAGGTCTACAACATCGTCACATTTCGCCTGGTCAACAGCGCGGGAGCCACCGACTATTTCGATGGCCTCATGCCCACCTGCCCGGCCATCGACGACTTCAAGAAACCGCTCGGCGACCCGGGAGAGTCGATGCTGGCCTCTGCGCTGGCCCTCCTGGGCGGGCGCCCTTGCCCAGTACAGGTGGTCACCAAATCGAGGACGGGTCAGACGCCGGCTCCAGCCTGGGACCTGGCGGCGCAGATCGGTCTGAAATGACGCGTCTCGGCTGAGCCGGTCCGGCCATCAAAGTCGTTCTTGCCCGGCGTTC
>JAYVOV010000679.1:0-3140 GCA_043757735.1 Burkholderiaceae bacterium | reverse complement strand
GGGATTGTTTTGCCGGCCGCATCTTTGCGCAGACCGGTTTCCATTTCGTGCGCCATGAGCACACGGACATCTGCCACGCCATCTTTGGCAGTGGCGCGAATACGCATCGGGTCGGGCATCTCGAATCTCCGAAAAATCTGACTGGGGTGAATGCGAGCGGGTTCAGCCGCCACAGCCACCCAGGGTGACCTTGATTTCTTTCTTGGTCATGTAGAACTTGCCGTCCGCCTTGACGAGCGCGTAGACGTCCGAACTCTGACCCATCTTGATGCGCATGTTGACATCCGGCTCGGCGCCTTCGAGCAGCGTGAAGGCGCCGGCGAGCGCGCCCGGATTCTTCTCGACCAGCAGGGCGATCATCTCGGTCTTGGGCAGATTGCTGCGAATGCCTACCGGCACGACCGCACCGTTCTCGGCGATGTCGGGCGAATTGATGATCACGTCCTTGGAGTCTGTGGTCGAGCCGACACCCAGCGCTTTCAGCGTGTCGGCAATGCTCTTTGTCTGGAATGCTGCGTTGAACTGCTGTGCCGATGCCGGTCCGGCGCGCAGCACGCCGACGGCCACCAGGGCCGCATACATCCCCATGCCGCTGGCGGCCTGGAGAGAGCGACGTCGAGAGAGATTCATGAAAGCTCCTAACAGGGATTGACCAATCGATTTTACCCGGGTGCGCCCGGCCTTACCGCGCACCGCTCAGAATCCAGCGCACGACAGCGCGAAGATCATCGTCCTTGACCTGCGCGTTGGCGGGCATCGGGACCGCGCCCCAGTTGCCCTGCCCGCCGTTGCGCACCTTGAGAGTCAGAAGATCTTCGGCCTTGGGCTGGGCTTTGTAGCGCTCTGCAATCTCCTGAAACGACGGTCCGACCAGGCGTCGGCTGGCGGCATGACAGGCCAGGCAGGCCGCATCCTTGGCGATCTCGACCGGTGGTTTGAGTACCGAGCCCTTGCCGATATGGACCTGAGTGACCGCGGCATGAGTACCCGCGGCCGAGGCCAATGGCAGTGGGTCGCGCGCGGGCGGCCGGGTGGTGTCCGCCCCGCGGAATGGCCCGACCAGCCGATTCTGTTCGGCCAGGTTGCCATGCGCATTGCGGGCGAACTCCGGCAGCTGCACGCCGGTGTTGAGAACCGTCCGGCAATTGTTCATGCAGGCGTCACCCTGCACATCCGGCTTGCCCGAGAGTTCCCAAAGACGCTTGTAGACGGTCTTGCCGTTGCGATTGGGCATCCGCTGCTGGACCTCGGCCATGTTGCGATCGCTCAAGACATAGTCGGCAGGCAGCACATCGCCCAGGTGCAGCATATAGGCCAGGACTGCATACACCTCTTCGACCGTCAACGACTTGGGCGCATTCCAGGGCATGGCGCGATTGATGTAGTCCCACAGGGTCGATACCTGAGACGCTTTCATCAGGGTGGTGCGCTGGGGGTAATCGGGGCGCAGCAGATTGGCGACCCGGCCGGTCCGCACATCGTCTTTGGTGGTGCCGCCCACGATGGGGCTGAACACCTCGTTGGATTCACCAAAGATGCCGTGGCAGGACGCGCACTTTTCTTCCCAGACATCCTGACCCTTGGCCACCGAGCCGGAACCCGCCGGCAATCCGCGAAAATCGGCGCCGACATCGATGTCCCAGGCCTTGATCTCGGCCGGGGTGGCGCTGCGCCCGAGATCGGACCAGGGGTGCGGCTTTTGCTGGGCAGCAGCACTATCCGGGCCGACAACGGCCAGGCCGAGAACAGCGGCGATCGGCAGAGTCGCGCAACGATGCGCCCAACGGGTTGCCCAACCTCGAATGCGGCCGATGGTGGTCTCAGTAGATCTGGACATTGAACACCTCGCCAGTATCGGAGACCTTCCAGGATTGGATTGCGTTGTTGTGATAGATCGAACGCGTGCCGCGCACCGCCCGCAGCTGATTGATCTTGGGTTGGACATGGCCGGTCTCGTCGATCGCACGGCTTTGCAGCACGCTGGGGCTGCCGTCCCAGGTCCAGTCGAAATTGAATCGTGTGAGCGCCTTGGGCAGCACCGGGTTCTCGAGCCGCGCGGTGCGCCAGTTGCGCCCGCCGTCAACCGACACATCAACGCGCTTGATCCGACCGCGACCGGACCAGGCCAGTCCGGTGACGTTGTAGTAGCCGCGATCGAGCAGCACCTGCCCGCCCGATGGCGTCGTGATGACCGACTTGACCTCCTGCAACGAGGTGAACTGCCGATGCGTGCCATCCGGCATCAGATCGACGTAGTGAATGACCTCGTCCTTGGTGTAGAAAGGCTGGTCGCCGACCTCGATCCGGCGCAGATACTTGACCCAGGACACTCCCTGCACGCCAGGCACGACCAGCCGCAGCGGATAGCCGTTCTCGGGGCGCAGCATTTCGCCGTTCATCGCCCACGCAACCATCACGTCGTCGAGGGCGGCCGCCATCGAGATCGTGCGCGTCAATGACGAGCCGTCGGCGCCTTCGGCAAGCAGATAGCTTCCCTTGCGGGTATCGGCGCCGACCATGTCGAGCAGCGTCGACAGCAGCACGCCGGTGTATTCGCAGCACGCCAGCATTCCATGGCTGTATTGCACCGTGGGCACGGCCACGTTGCCCCACTCCATACCCGTATTGGCGCCGCACTCGATGAAGTGAATCCGCGAAACGGCCGGCAGGCGCATCAGGTCATCCATCGTGAACACCCGAGGCTCGCGAACAAGCCCCATCAGCATCAGCCGATGACCGCTCGGGTCGATGTCGTACCAGCCCTGATGATGACGTTCGAAATGCAGGCTGTTGGGGGTGATGATGCCGAACATGCCCTGCAGGGGCGTGAAGCTCACGCCGGCGGCCGATACCCGCGTCAGACCGGGGCTTTCGCGACGCTGCAGATTTTTTTCCCATTGCGACGGCGCGCCGTAGGCGCGTGCTGCGACGGGTTGGCCGAGGCTGCGGGTGTGCTCCGGCAATTCCAGGATGGCGGGGTCGCCGAGGCCCAGCGCGGCACTGCGGTCCACCGGCGCGGTGCTGCGGTCCACCGGCGTGCGCGGCGCCCGTGTCTGGCCAGCCGCGGCACTGCTCGCGGCCCCGGCGCCCATGGCCAGAGCCTTGCCCATGAATGAACGGCGGGCCCGACCCGCGACGCG
>JAYVOV010000678.1:0-3141 GCA_043757735.1 Burkholderiaceae bacterium | reverse complement strand
GGGGAGTGGCCGCTGGTCGACAGAAAATCGAGCAGGAAACTGCATTCGGGGTCGTCGATCAGGGTTGTGTTGCCCTCGGCCACTGCCACCATATATCTGCGGACCAGTTGCAGGCGCGCGGTGCGGGCGTCGATCTCCAGGATCTGTTCCTGAGCGAGTTCGCGCAGGCGCGCCGGGTCGAGTTCACCCTGGTCGTGTTCGGCCAGCAGAAGCGCAATCTCGCGCAGCGAGAATCCGATCTCCTTCATGTAGCGGATCGCCAGCAGCCGCGACACCGTATCCTGCGCAAAGTGGCGGTATCCGGCCGCATTGCGCTGCGGTGGCGCAATCAGGCCCACGCTCTCATAGAGGCGAAGCATGCCGCGCGTTGCGCCTGAGATCAGGCAAAGCGCGTGGGTGGTGAGCGGGCGCGGCGCAGCCTGCGCGGGGCTGGCGGCTGTCGTGGAACGGGCCATGCGGGTTTCTCGTCGGTTGCAATGTCCGAGAGCATAAACTCGGTTGTGTGGTGCCGGGTCAAGCGGCATCTCGCGCGGTCTGTGGGTCGGTGCCGCGTCAGCCGTGATCAGCCGCGCAGCGTCAGCCAGAAGAGGAGGCCGGATGGGCGAAAGATTCTCTGTGTTCGACACACCGGTGGGGCGTTGCGGGATTGCCTGGGGTGGGCAGGGGGTGCTCGCGGTGCAGTTGCCCGATGTTGACGATGCGGCGACAGTTCGGCGGCTGCTGCGCGGTCTGCCTGACGGGTGCGCGGCCACCTCTCCAGCGCAAGGGCCGGACTTCGTGCTCGAAGCCATCGAATCGATCGTCGCGCTGCTGCGGGGCGAACCGCGCGATCTGCGGGAAATCGTGCTCGACACACGCCGGATTACGCCTTTTCATCAGCGTGTCTACGAGATCGCGCGCGCCATCGATCCTGGCCGCACGCTCACCTATGGCGAGATCGCTCATCGCCTGGCCCTGCCGGGCGCCGCGCGCGCGGTCGGCCGGGCGCTGGGCAGCAATCCCTTCGTGATTGTCGTTCCCTGCCACCGGGTGCTTGCGGCCAATGGCCAGTCGGGTGGGTTTTCCGCGCCTGGAGGACGACACACCAAGCTGCGCCTGCTGGCGATCGAAGGGGCTTTTTCACAGGCGCCGGCGCCTGGCGGCACGTTCCCGTTGTTCTAGGGGCACGACAGACTTCAACACAATCCCTGTGGCCTGCGGGTGCTCACGCCAGTCCGAGCCCGCGTGCCTCGAGACGGCAGCCATCGATGACGAACACATGGTCGCGCTCGGTCAGGGTATTAGCCATGGGGTATCGTACTTCGGGTTTCCGGAGGCGCACGCACTTTGCAGGAAGGCTGGCGGCTGAGACATGGGATCCGGGCAACGGTCATTGGATGAAGAGGCATTCCTCGCGCAGCTCGGTGTGCGGGTGCGCCGCGCGCGCGCGCGGGCCGGCCTGACGCGGCGCCGTCTCGGCTCCTTGTCGGGCGTTTCGGAGCGGTTCCTCGCGCAGCTCGAGTCTGGCGAAGGCAACATCTCGATCTTGCTGATCCGGCGGGTAGCGGCTGCCTTGGGCGGCGAACTTGTCGAGCTGATCGGCCCGCGCATCGACACCGGGCGGCGCGGCCGGATCGCGCTGACCGGGCTGCGCGGCGCGGGCAAGTCAACCTTGGGGGGGCGCCTCGCAGAACGGCTTGCCGTGCCGTTCTTCGAGCTGAGCGCTGAAATCGAATGTGATCTCGGCATGACCCTGGAAACCGTTTTTGCGGCACCCGGCCAAGATGTCTACCGCGACGCCGAGCGGCGGGTGCTCACGCGATTGATCGCTGACAACGAACGTTGTGTCATTGCCACCGGCGGCTCGCTGATCCTCGAGACGCAGACCTACCAGCTGCTGCGCAGCCGCTGCTTCACCGTCTGGCTCAAAGCGTCGCCAGAAGACCACATGAGCCGAATGCTGGCGCAGCGCGACGCCCGTCGGCAGCAGGTCCGCGATCATTGGGGCGTGGAGGTGCGCGCCATTCTGGTGCAGCGTGAGCGCCTCTATGCGCTGGCCGATGCCAGCGTCGATACCGGCGTTGTCGACGAAGCAAGCTGTCTGGCAGAACTGCTGACGATGGTGACCGAAACCAGTCACGCCGCCGCCGCACCTGGCGCGTATATTTGAGGTTCGCCAGGAGCCTCCACAACAAACCCATCAAAGATACCAGCCATGGCCATCATTCACGCAGATGATGTATTCCTGTCGGAGTCGAGCGAGTTCGCTGATTTCGTCATTCGCCTCGACGCGCCAGCGCGCCAGCGCGCCAGGCCGTCACCGTGCAGTACGCCACCGTCGACCGCGAAGCGAGCCGCTTCTCCGACTACACGTCGGCCAGCGGCACTGTGTCGTTCGCGGTCGGCGAGAGTGAAAAAACCGTTCGTGTGCCGATCACCCGCGACGCTGTAGTTGAAAATACCGAAGCGTTTTCATTGAACTTGAGCAACGCCACTTCGGCATCGATCGCGCGCGGCCAGGCCACTGCCTTCATCCGCGACAACGACGCGCCGGTGGGAGTACCCAACGTGAGCGTGTTCGATGTGACGCTCGACGAGCGCGGCCGTCAGGCCGTGTTCGCGGTGAGCCTCGATCGCCCGGCTGGCGCGCTGGTGTCCGTGAACTTCGCCACCACAGACATCACCGCGATCGCCGGCTTCGATTTCACCGCGACTTCCGGCACGCTCACCTTCGCCCCCGGGCAGACGCTGCTGACGGTCGCAGTGCCGATCCTCGATGATGCCGACGTCGAAGCGCTCGAGTCGTTCGAGCTGCGCTTGTCGTCCCCCACCGGCGCGGCACTTGGGCGCAGTGCCGCCACCGGACTCATCGCCGCCAGCGACGCTGCACCACAGTCCAATCCGCTGATCACGGTGCGCGGTGGTTCGGCAGGCGAAGCCGACGGCTTCGTCGAGTTCGTGATCGAACTCAGCGCGCCTTCCGATCGCGTGGTCACAGTCACCGCGTCGACGACCGACATCACGGCCAGCCGCTTCAGCGATCTGGTGGCGACATCGGTGGTGCTGGCCTTCGACCCCGGCGAGACCGCGCGGGTGCTGCGGGTTCCCATCACCAATGACACCGCCGTCGAACGGACCGAGATCTTCTCGATGGGCTTGAGT
>JAYVOV010000677.1:0-11753 GCA_043757735.1 Burkholderiaceae bacterium | reverse complement strand
GCGCAAGGAACTCGCTGGCCGGCTGGCCGATGTCGATCAGGACGATCTGCGAGCGCGGCACCATGATGTCGCGCACGGAGAGCTCGGCCACCTGCAGCACGCCCTCGATCATCGAGAGGGCGTCGTCGTCCAGCAGTTCGCGCTCATGGGCCTGGCGCAGCAGGCTCAGCAGTTGCTCGCGGTCTTCGGGGGCGCGCAGCAGCAGCGCCGAGAGACGTTCGAGCAGAGAGCGCCTGGGCTCGCCACTCGAAGGGGCATCCGACATAAACGTCAGGAATGAGTTGTGGAGGGGGCAGGATACCCGAAGTGGCTGACCGCGCTCAAACGGTGCGCCGGGTGAGCTGGGGTTTTTCGTCGAGATAAGGGTCGGCGATGCGCAGTCGCGCGAGCAGGCGGATCTCGAGGGCCTCCATCTTCTGGGCATCCGCTTCTTCGACATGATCGTAGCCCTGCGCGTGCAGCACGCCGTGAATCACCAGATGTGCAAGGTGATCGGTCAGTGTCTTGCCTTGCGAGCGAGCCTCCTCGCGCAGCACCGGCAGGCAGATGACGATGTCTGCCATGCACTCGGGGCCTGGAACTGCGGTGCCCTTGTGCGGCGCTGGTGCGCTGGCCGCGGGGTTGTATTCGAATGTCAGCACATTGGGCGCGTAGTCGAGTCCCCTGAACGCGGTGTTCAATGCGATCGCCTCCGCGCGCGCGACCAGACGCAGGGTCAATCGGGCATCGCGCTGGATGGCCAGCGTCACCCATCTGCGGATCCGGGCGCGCGCCACCGGCCATTCGCGAATACGGGCACCCAGTTGCAGTGACAGACTGAGCGCGGGGCCCGCGTTGTCAGGGGGGCGTGGCACGTTCGTATGCCTCCACGATGCGTGCGACGAGCGGGTGGCGGACCACGTCGGTGCTGTCGAAGCGGGTGAACGCGATGCCTCGCACATCGCGCAGGATATGGATTGCTTCGACCAGCCCGCAGACCTGGCCGCGCGGCAGATCGACCTGCGTGGTGTCGCCGGTGACGACCGCTTTGGAGCCGAAGCCGATTCGCGTGAGGAACATCTTCATCTGCTCGGGCGTGGTGTTCTGCGCTTCGTCGAGAATGATGAAAGCGTTGCTCAAAGTGCGTCCGCGCATATACGCCAGGGGCGCGATCTCGATGGCCTGCTTCTCGAACATGCGCGCGGTGCGCTCGAAACCGAGCAGGTCATAGAGGGCGTCGTAGAGCGGGCGCAGGTAGGGGTCGATCTTCTGGGCGAGGTCGCCCGGCAGAAAACCGAGTCTCTCGCCGGCCTCCACTGCCGGCCGGGTCAGCACGATGCGCTTGACCGTGTCGCGTTCGAGGGCGTCGACCGCGCAGGCCACCGCCAGGTAGGTCTTGCCAGTGCCCGCGGGGCCGGTGCCGAAGGTGATGTCATACGACATCATGTGGCGCATGTACTCGCGCTGGCGCGGGGTGCGGCCCTGAAGATCTGTGCGGCGCGTGTGCAGCACGGGCGACGTGTCTTCAATGACGGATGCGTCTGCTCCAGTTTCTGGCGATCGGGATAATTGGGCGACGGGTTCGGGCTGCACTAATGCCGTCGTGCGCAACTCCACCAGTCCCAGCTGAATCTCATCGAGCGTCAAAGGGTGATCTGAAATCTCATAGAACCGCGACAGGGCCTTTTTTGCTGCCCTCGTGCCCGTCGGGGTCCCTTCCAAAGAGAAGCGATCGCCGCGCCGCAGGATACGAACGTCGAAGGCTTCTGCGATCTGTCGCAGATTCTCATCGAGCGCACCGCACAGGTTGGCCAGGCGCAGGTTGTCTGCGGGCGATGGATTGAAATCGATGCTGCGTGGCTTCACGGACTGGGCTTTCGGTTGATGGGGCGTGATCGCCCTGTCAACTCCCGCCGAGTCGTCGGTCAGGGTCCTTTTTGCAGGACGGCCACGCCCGAGATTGTACGGGTCGGGTTCGACGCGCCCGATAACGTGTAGCCAAGCCCCATCTGGGCCGCGCCGGGGCCGTAGAAGCTGCCCTGAATCTGGGCCTTGCAGGAGGTTCCTGCGCAGGCAAATTTGTCGTCATTGTTCGACGCAGGGCCGGTTGCCGTGAGAGTGCCCGCAAATGCGCTGGCGCTCGTCATGGACAGGCCAGCGGGTGGTCCGGAGGTCATCGGCGCTGAGAACGTGATCACGCTGCTCGCAATGGTGATCCTGGCTTCGAGGCCAACACGTGTCTGCAGGCCGGCGGCGAACTGGACGGTGGCTCTGCCGTCGAACGAGCCAGGGGCCAGCGAGCCATCGCTGATCGTCGGGCTGGTGGCGCCTAGCAGCGAGTAAGAAAATGTGCCGGTAGTGGGCATGCTGACGGTCGGCACGCCGACCACGTAATGGATTCCTTGCTGACTGTTCAGCGACAGCGCGGCCGGCACGCCCAGGATGTGAACGGCGGCATTGCCTGCCGTCCATCGTCCCCAGCTGACGTAAGCGCCCGCGCCAGCTTCGGCAACGCTGGCGCTGCCGCGTGAAAGGCAAGTGACCCAGGGGCACGCGCCGACCGACTGCAAACGCAGGCTCGAATCCAGCGTCACCGTCGCATTGTCCCCGGTCAGTTGCAGCGTCGACAGCACTGGGACATTTGTCAGGTCGACCCGCAGTCGGGTGGCTGAATCGACACCGCCAGACAGAGGCAGTCCGGTTCCTGGGGTTGAACCGGTGCCAGAGGTTGAACCAGTACCAGAGGTTGAGCCAGTGCTTGATGTCGAACCAGTGCCCGAGGTTGAGCCAGTGCCTGAGGTTGAGCCAGTACCAGGGGTCGTGCCGGTGCCGGTGCCGGTGCCGGTGCCGGATGCCGAGCCAGCCCCGGAGTTCGAACCAGTTCCAGAGGTCGTGCCGGTACTTGATGTCGAACCAGTGCTTGATGTCGAGGTAGTTCCCGAAGTCGAGCCAGCGCCTGAAGTGCCGGATGTCGAACCGGTGCCAGAGGGTGAACCAGTTCCAGAGGTCGTGCCGGTGCTTGATGTCGAACCAGTGCTTGATGTCGAGGTAGTCCCCGAAGTCGAGCCAGTGCCTGAAGTGCCTGAAGTCGAACCGGTGCCGGATGTCGAACCGGTGCCTGCAGTCGAGCCGGTGCCTGAAGTCGAACCTGTCCCCGAGGTCGAACCGGTCCCAGTGGTTGAGTCGATCCCCGATGTCGAACCAGTGCCAGAGGTGGATCCCGTATTCGCTCCCAAGTTGCTCATATTCGAGCCTGCTGGGGTGTTGGACGCTGCTCCATCAGTGACCGAACTGATGGCTGGTTGTGCGACGGTTTGTGGTGCTGGGGGAGGCGGGGGATGAAGTACCGCATTGACCATCGTCACGAGCTCGGCAAGTGCTCCAGACGTGGCAGTGGAACTGGGGGTCGTACCGGGCCCAGTAATCGTTGGGGAAATCGGTTGAACGGCTGTCGCTGTCGTCGAGCCACCGCCGACAGGTCCGCCGCCAGTGGGCGTCGAACCACCGTCGTTCGATGTTGGTCCGCCAGAGTTGGATCCGCCTTTGATTCCGATGCCACTGTCCGTCCCCGTCCCCGTCCCCGAAGCTGAGACCGTTATGCCGGTTGATGGAGCGCCGATTGTCTGCAGACCCGCGTTGCCGGTGTTCGCTGCCGGGCCGACCGGATTTCCGGAAACACCTGGCTGGCTATCCCAACCGGTCGCTGCACCCGTGACGGATGTCGGAACGCCCCCTATGCCGCCCGGGGCGCTCGGGCCGTCCGGGCTGAGGATTCCTGGCCCACTGCCAATGACGATGGATCGGGTTATCCCGTCTAGCGCGGGGCTCACCACGGCGTTCGGCAGCGTTGGTACGGCGTCCACAGTGAATGGTCTCGCCGCAGGATTGATACTGACAAGGGCCATTAGTTGACCGGTGGCGCTGCGCGTCGCAACCGGCGAAACCGCGCTGGAGCCGACAAGCCGAGTCAAGAATATTTCGTTGAGCGGCTCGGCCGATTGGTCCGATGCAAGACTGGCCGACGTGTCCGGTGCCGGCGGCTTTGGCGATGTCGCAGAGATCGGTATTGACGCCGACGTCGACGCTGTCGTCACTTGCGACGGAGCGGGCTTCCTGGTCAGCGAAGTTGCATTGTCATCGTTCGAATGCGAGGTTTTCGCCAGCGATGCCTGTGCTGCGCTGGCTGCTGGCTCAGCGGCGTCGGCCCTCGAGCGTCGAGAGTCACGGCGCATGGTCGGCGATGTATCGCGCGGTGATTCAGGCGAGCCGGCGTCGTCGCGCCAGGCCAGTGGTGGCGGTGAAAGTAGCGGGCCCGCATCGGTGAGTCGCGGTGTGCTGCCAGGAGATTCGACCACTGCCGATTGTCCCGCGCCAACCTCGATCTCGCCGAATTCAGTGCGCACCGCGATGCGTCCTTCGGTCACGCCGACACGCAGCCCTTCGCGTGGCCCAGGCATGCAGATCGGATCGCAGACGGTCTGTTCGGCCGAGTACAGCGTGCCGCGGATGCCCACAGTTGCGGTCGGTGTTTGAAGCCGATAGTCGTCGCGATTGCGCTTGCCGATGGCGCCAGTGGCCGTTCGAATCGCGCCTCGAAGCAGGCTGTAGAAGCCGCGTTGTTTTGTGCTGTCGAAGGTGTATTCGTCGATGCGAAACTCGGTGCGGGGCTGCATCGAGACGATCGCACCGTCGGTGAACCGGATCTGCGCGTAGGCCTGGCTGCCGGTGATCACGACGTCGCCGGCACGTACCTCGAAGCCGTTACCCACTGGCAGGCGGTTCGTTGCCCCTGCGACGTTTCGAGCGATCTCGACGGGTCCGGTGAGCATGATCAGGCGTCCGTCCTGGGCGTTCGCAGCGACCGGAATTTCCAGCAGAATGGCCAAAAATGGCACCGCTAAACGCCGTTTTACCAGTACGGACGCGGCAGGCCGCGTTCGGGTCATCACACCCGTTTTTTTATCGCCGACAGACATTGTCAGTGCCGGTATCGCACAGCCAGCTGAGCCTGGCTGCGTCGAAAATCATTCGGCGCGAGAGTGGAGTGATTGCGAAGCGTGCTGACCTGGGGAACAAGCGACCAATGGCGATCGAGGCCACGTTCAGCGCTGAGGCTGAACTCGATCTGTCTGTCATGCCGGATCTGATCGAACAAGGGCTCGATGCCGGCGTACTGGCGAGATTCCCATGACGCGCCCACCGACCATCGCCATGAGGCACCGGTGGCGAAGTTCAGCGCGGCCCGTGCGCCATGGAAACGGTACTTGAGTTGCGCGAGTTCTTGGCGCGGTACTTCGTGTCCGGCGTAGAGGTTGCCGACCAGAACGGGTTCGAAGGGCAGGGGCAAAGCGTATGCGAAGGTCGCACCAGCCAGTCTGCGGCGCGCGTCGCGAACCGATTGGTCTGCGAAGTGGAAATCGGCGGCCTGCGCGTACAGACCGAGCTGCATCCGGGTGGATACGTCGCAACGCCATTGCGCCAATGCTCCCCGTGCATCGCGAAAGCGTGCTTGTTCAAGGCGAAGGTGCTGGTACTGGGCGAGCATGGTGGCGCTGTGGCATCCGTTGCGCAATCCCAGCCCGGAATTCAGGTCGAGAGAGCTTGTATCGAGTGTATGCGCGGCCGGATTCGACCGGTGCGAAACTTGAGCCCCACCCATCCATTGCCAAATGCCATTGATCGGAACTAGCCAGGAAAACCCGCCGTTTACCGTCGATTGAACGCTGGCAGAGGGCCTGCTGACCCGCTCCGGAACGACACTGATGCCGCCTGCGAGCAGCCATTGCGAGCTCGCACTGCCGAGATTGACGTTGCTGTCCCAGCCCAGCGCGAATTCGACGAACGCGCTGGTCTGCGCTCGGGTCGAGGCCTGCGCCCGGTCGATTCCGGCCAGGTACGCGTCGATGATCCGGCGCGCCTCGGCCGGGATCGACTGGCTGGCGACCGCTTGGAACTGCCTGCGCGCGTTTTCGGTCTCCTGGGCCGCCAGATAGGCCCGGCCGAGCTCTGCGCGTGCCTGCAGATGCCCAGGTTCGGTGGCGAGCACACGTTCGAAGGCTAAAATTGCAACCCCGGGCTTGCCGGCATCGAGGTTTGCCAGGCCCAGCAGGTAGTCGAACTCAGGCTCGCCGGCGTACCAGCGCGTTTGCGCCTCGAGCACGGGCAGTATGGCCGCCATCTGCCCCCGTGCAAGTGCACCGCGCGCCCGCTCGAGCAATGTGCCCAAGGGCTGCGGTGCGTCGGCGACGTTCGCCGATGACGACGTCGATGGCGCGCCTGCCGGCGCCACCGGTGCATCCGATCTAGGTACTTGCGCCAGCACCGATCCGCCGCCCGCCAACACTAGCCCGATCAGCCCCGCCACCGCGACCGGGAGCATCGGGGGCACCCGCATTTCAGGCGTTCAGCGCCGCGTTGCCCCGCAGCGAATGCGGCAGTGCCGAGACGATCTCAAGCTCGATCAACGATCCGATCAGGCGGGCGTCGCCAGGAAAATTGACGACCCTGTTGTTGCCGGTGCGGCCCGCAAGTTCGAGCTTGTCCTTGCGAGCGTGGCCTTCGACGAGAACCTTTTGCCGCGTGCCAATCATGGCTTCACTGATGGAGCGCGCATGCGCCTCGATCCGGCTTTGCAGGCGCTTGAGCCGTTCGAGCTTGACCGAAGCCGGGGTCTCGTCCGAGAGGTCGGCCGCCAGGGTGCCGGGGCGGGCGCTGTAGATGAAGGAAAACGAGGCGTCGAAGCCAATGTCTTCGATCAGCGCCATGGTGCGATCGAAGTCGGCGTCGGTCTCGCCGGGAAAGCCGACGATGAAGTCCGATGTAATGCAGATCTGCGGGCGAACTGCGCGCAGGCGGCGGATGATCGATTTGTATTCAAGCACCGTGTAGCCGCGTTTCATGGCCGACAGTATGCGGTCCGAACCCGACTGAACCGGCAGGTGCACATGGTCGACGAGCTTGGGTATCCGCGCGTAGGCCTCGATGAGTCGCGGGCTGAATTCTTTCGGGTGCGAGGTGGTGTAGCGGATGCGTTCGATGCCAGGCATCTCGGCCACATACTCCAGCAGCAGCGCAAAATCGGCAATCTCTCCGTCGGCCATCGCGCCGCGGTAGGCGTTGACGTTTTGCCCCAGCAGCGTGACCTCGCAGACCCCTTGTTCGGCCAGTCCGGCGATTTCGACCAGCACGTCTTCGAAAGGGCGTGAAACCTCTTCGCCGCGCGTGAATGGGACCACGCAGAAACTGCAGTATTTGCTGCAGCCTTCCATGATCGACACAAAAGCGCCGCCGGCATCCACACGGGCCGGCGGCAGGTGATCGAACTTCTCGATCTCGGGGAACGAGACGTCGACCTGCGGGCGCCCTGTCTGGCGGCGCGCCTCGATCAAAGCGGGCAGCCGATGCAGCGTCTGCGGCCCGAAAACCACGTCCACATAGGGCGCGCGCGCGACGATGTTGGCGCCTTCCTGACTGGCGACACAGCCGCCGACACCAATGATCAGGCCCGGACGTTCGCGTTTGAGCGCGCGCATGCGACCGAGGTCGGAGAACACTTTCTCTTCGGCTTTTTCACGGACCGAGCAGGTATTGAACAAGATGATGTCGGCCTGCGCAGGGTCGTCTGTACTCTCGATCGCTTCGCCCTGCGCGAGCACGTCGGCCATCTTGGCCGAGTCGTACTCGTTCATCTGGCAGCCGAAGGTCTTGATGAACAGTTTGCGGGTCATGAGCCGGATCCGGTCGAGCATCGGGCGTCTTGCCCTTGCGCGGGGCTCAGCTGCCAGAGTTCGATCACTTGCCCGAGAGCGGGCGCGGCGCGTAGGCACGAGATCGTGGACGCGATCGCTGCCGCAGCCAGAATTCGTAATCGGGGGCGATTTTTCATGGGCCGAAGTATATCGGGCGATTGTCCGGATTCAGCTCCTGTGGCCATTGGCAGGCGCTTGAACCGGCTCGCCACTGCCGATGCGGTTGTACTTCAGACCGGCGAGAAGCGGATCAGCACCTGATCGCCCAGCATGAAGGCGCTTGCCCGGACCGGGTCGCCGATCTGCAGTCCGGGCGGTGCGTGCCCCATCACCCGAGCCCCCTCCTCGAGATCGACGAGCGCGAGCGTGTAAGGCACCAGGGCCTTGAAGGTCTCGGTGGGGGCGCGTTTCACCTCGGTCAGGGCGAAGACACGCCCGTGGCCGCTGGCGTCCTCCCAGGTCAGGTTGACATCGCTGCAGGCGGTGCAGGCGTAGCGCGCCAGGCGCTGGGCGGTGCCGCAGACGGTACAGCGCTGATAACGCACCACGCCCAGCAGCAGGCCTTCGGTGAAGGGTTTCGCCAGCAGGCCCGTGCTCATCATTGACGCTCCAAAACGAGGCTGACGTGGGCTGACAGCACGCCACCATCGGCGTGCACCAGTGCCCGCTTGCGTGGCGCGATCTGGCGTGTGCCGGCCCGTTGCGCGAGCTGACGATAGGTCTCGGCGATATGCGCCAGGCCGCCACCCACGCCGGAGTGGCCGAACGACAGCATGCCGCCGTGCGTGTTGAGCGGCAGTTCGCCGTCGACGCCGAAAGCGCCGTCGCGCAGCCGTTGCGCGCAGGCGCCGCGAGCGCAGATGCCGATCTCCTCGAGCAGCACCGCCAGCGTGATCGTGAACGAATCGTAGATGGCCAGATAGTCGATGTCGGCCAGCCCGCAGCCGGCCTCGGTGAGCGCACGCCCGACGCTGGCGCTTGCGCCGAAATCGGTAGTGCTGGCGATGGCCGACACGTGCTGATGGTGGTGCGCCTGCCCGGCGCCGGTCACGGTGATCGGTTGGCCCTCGTTGTCTGCGGGTTCGTCGGACACGATCAGCGCCACCGCACCGTCCGAAATCGGGCAGCAGTCGAGCAGTTTCAGCGGCGAGGCGATCGGCTTGGACGCGAGCACATCGGCCACGGTGATGAGAGAGGTGAGTTGTGCGTGCGGGTGACCGGCGGCGTGGCGGCGCATCAGCACTGCGAATTCCGCCAGGTCGGCTTCGCTGAGACCGTGCTCATGCAGGTAGCGCGACGCAAGCAGCGCGTAATAGGCCGGCACGGAGGCACCATTGGGCACCTCGAAGTCAGCATCGCCCACCTGGGCCAGTGTCTGGATCGCGCCGTCGCGTGATTGACCAGAGGCGCGGTTCTCACCAGCTACGACCAGCACTCGCCGGCAGCGGCCGGATCGCACCAGTTCGCTGGCCAGCATCACCATGCCGGCGCCAGTGGCGCCACCCATCTGCAGGCCATGCGCGTAAAGCGGGCGCAGCGCGAGCCGCTCGCTCACCAGGCTGGCCAGCATCAGGTGGGGCAAGGTGGTGGCATAGCCGCACAACACGCCGTCGATGGCTTGTCTGGTCACCCCTGCTTCGGTGATGGCCTCTTGCGCCGCCATCGCCATCAGGTCGATCGGCCCGCAGCCGTCATGGCGCCCGAAGCGGGTGGTGCCGGCGCCGCTGATGTATGCATTTTTCACAAGCGGGCTCCGATCACAGGCCGCTCTGACGCCAAAAGGCGCGGCACGCTGCGGCCTCGCGATGCAAGGCTTCGGACAGCGCGGTTTCGCGGCTGCTGATGCGCTCGCTCAGCGCGGCAATGCTGATCGACGCGCACGGCCGACCATCCTCGGCGAGGATCGGCACAGCGATCCCGCCCATGCGTGGCACGACCACATCGAGCAGCATGGCGTAACCGCGCTTGCGCGAATCATCGATCTGCCGGCGGATCAAGGCCGGGCTGAACAGCGGATAGTTGCTCAATCGATCTGCGACGAACGGCATCAGCGCCTCGATTTCTTCATCAGGCAGCCAGGCCAGCAAGGCCAGACTGCCGGCGCCAACCCCGAGCGGGCGCCGGCTGCCCACTTCCAGGTAGTTGGCGCGGATGGCGAAACTGCCTGCCTGGACGTCGACACACACTGACTCTGCGCCCCGGGGCACCGAGAGGATCGCGGTGTCCTCGAAGGAGCGCACCAGTTGAATCAGACTCGGGCGCACCCGTACGCGCGGGTCGCTGCGCGCCATGGCCGCGGCGCCCAGCGTGAAGATTTCCGGCCCCAGGTTGTAGCGCTTGCTTTCCGGGTCGCGATTGACGAATCCGTGCCGGGTCAACACCTCCAGCAGGCGCAAGGTGGTTGCCTTGTCCTGGCCTGCGGCCTGCGCAATGTCGGTCAACCGGACGTTCCGCGCGTCTGACATCACTCGCAGAATCAGGCAAGCCTTCTGCACCGAAGAAGGGGCGTTTGCACCCTCGGGACTGCTCGCTCGCACAACCCTGGCCATAGTCGAGTTTCTTCTCTTGAAATATTTGTAGAGCGATCCTATTGCGGGAAAAGAGGAGAGTCAAGATTCGATCGGTTCGGTCTTTCAGCCTTTGAACTCTTTTCCGCCTTTGAACTCTTGCGCGAAGTCATCGCCCTGTTCGATTGCCTTCGTTGCGATGTGGCGATATCAACGTTCCAGCCTTGTCTGCATCATGCGGCGCGACGAAACTCGACGCTCATGATTCAGGCGAGTCCGGTGGCGCGCGGGCTGTCTGCTGGCGCTCGATCAGAAATGCAGATCAACATGACCAACGGATCGACACAGCGCGACATTGCGGCCAATGGCATCACTTTGCGCATCACCGAGCAGGGCTCAGGCCCTTTGGTGCTCATGTGCCATGGCTGGCCGGAACTGGCCTACTCGTGGCGTCACCAGATCGCCGCGGCGGCCGCCGCGGGTTACCGCGCGGTGGCACCGGACATGCGCGGGTATGGCGGCAGCTCGGTGCCTCACGACATCGACGCCTATGCGATCACCGACCTGGTGGGCGACCTGGTGGCGCTGGTCGCTGCGCTGGGGGAAACGCGGGCCTGTATCGTCGGGCACGAATGGGGTGCCACCGTCGCCTGGAGTGCCGCGCTGATGCGCCCGGACCTCTTCCACGCAGTGGCCGCAATGAGCGTGCCCTATCGGCCGCGCAATCCGGCAGCGGCGCCGATGGCTCTGCGCAAGGCGGCGGGCATGGAGAACTTCTACTGATTCTATTTCAATCGCATCGGCGAGCCCGAGGCCGAATTCGAGCGGGACCTCGAATCGGCGATGCGCAAGGTGCTGGGCGGGGGATCGGGTGCCGGTGCGGTTACCGGTGCGGGTGCCGGTGCGGTTACCGGCGGCGGATTATCCGGTTTGATCTGGCACTGGCGAGCGGCAGATTCGGAGAGCGCGACGAGTACCCCGTGAAATGCCGATTTTTGCCGAAATCGGCAATGACACGATCTTCGAGCACGAGTCAGCTGAAAAGTGGGCGCCAGTGCTCGCACAGCTTCGACCGCTGTTCGACTCGGATGGCTATGCCCTTGGCGCCCGGCCCGGATGGGGGCTTGAAAGCCCTGTCCGCCGGTGAATTACCGTGACACGATCATTGTTGCGCAGCTGTCAAGTGCAGAACTGAAATCCCGACCAAGCAATCGGCCGCGTCGTCGCAGGCCGGCGCGAAAATGCCCACCGAACGGGAAAAAACGCGTTGGAACTTGAGCCATCTCATCCTGTTCCACGGCGGACAGGACCACGAAGTGTCCCTGGCTGCGGGCTGGGACGATTGACGCCGAGCGCGAGATTCGAGTTTCAATGTCCATCAAGCAAAAAAGGCCACCCCGAAGAGTGGCCCTTATCGCGTTTCTTTTGGTGGCGCATCAGGGACTCGAACCCCGGACCTGCGGATTATGATTCCGTCGCTCTAACCAACTGAGCTAATGCGCCGAAGGGGGCGAAGTCT
>JAYVOV010000676.1:0-11757 GCA_043757735.1 Burkholderiaceae bacterium | reverse complement strand
TGTCCTGCGCCTTGTCACCCTCTGTTCGGACGACCTGACCTTCGATGGCCACGCCTGGAGCCCGCTTGATCTCGTTGGGACTGGTGTAGGACAGCGCGCCATCGATGCGCGCGCCATCCAGCAGTTCGATCTCTTCGGCGACCAGACGAACTTTCCCTTTGACGATTCCGCCGATCACGACCTGCTGCGCATAGACGGTCAGCTCGCCGTCGATCTCGCCCCGCACGTCGACAGAACGCCCCGCGATCAGCGCGTCGCCGGCAATTCGGGATTCGCGTTCGAGGGTGATCTCCGAGCCCGCGAGCATGAGATCCCCGCCAATGCCGGCGCCGATCGTGTGTTTGCCAGCCAGAGCGCGCAGATCGCCGCTGACCGGCATGCGGACCTCGAGTCCTCCGGCGACCAGAGAACTGTCGCCCTTGACCGGCGCATCGAGCACCACTCGCGAGCCGGCCGCCAGAAAATCACCCTCGATGGGCACGACCACGCGAACGGTGCGCCCCGCACGGTAGATGTTGTGCCTGCCGTAGGACGCGACCGCGTCGCGCCTGCCTGCCGATTCAACCGCGGACTCGGCCGCAGCACTGCCCGCGGCCGAAAACTGTGCCTGGGCAGGTCCCGTGCAGAGCAGGGTCGCGGCGACCAGCAGCGCGCGCCCGAACCCACCGGGCGGCTGGGTCGGGTGCGCGAACAGCGCGAGTTTGTGGCCGGCGGTCATCGCTGGGGTCAGTCGCCGGCTTTACGCAGGCGCCGGATCAGGCTGGAGGTGTCGTTGCGAGCGCCGCCCATGGCCTGCACATCGCCGTAGAACTGGTCGATCAGGGCAGTGGCGGGCAAGGGCGCGCCATTGCGCCTGGCTTCGTCCAGGCACAGCCCGAGATCCTTGCGCATCCAGTCGACCGCGAAGCCGAAGTCGAAACGATTCTCGACCATGGTCTTGCCGCGGTTGTCCATCTGCCAGCTCTGGGCCGCGCCTTTGCCGATCACATCGAGCACGAGATTCATGTCGATGCCAGCCGCCAGGCCGAAGTTCACACCCTCCGAAAGACCTTGCATCAGACCGGCGATGCAGATCTGGTTGACCATCTTGGCGAGTTGGCCGCTGCCGCTTGCGCCGATCAGGGTGAAGGCACGGGAAAAGGCCATGGCGCTCGGTTTGACGCGATCGAACGCCGGCGTGTCGCCCCCGACCATCACGGTCAGCTGGCCATTGACCGCACCGGCCTGGCCGCCGGAAACCGGGGCATCCAGAAAGTGAAGGTCATGGCGTCGCGCGGTCTGATAGAGCTCACGGGCGACCTCGGCCGATGCGGTGGTGTGGTCGACGAAAATGGCGCCAGACTTCATGCCCGCCAGAGCGCCATGCTCGCCCAGCACGACCGAACGCAGATTGTGGTCATTGCCAACGCAGCAGAAGACCAGGTCGGCATCGTGGACCGCCTGCCGTGGCGTGGCGGCGGCGCGCCCACCGTATTCGGCGGCCCACTGGTCGGCCTTGGTCGCAGTGCGGTTGTAGACAATGACTTCATGGCCGGCGCGTCGCAGATGGCCGGCCATGGGATAGCCCATGACACCCAGGCCGAGGAACGCGACTTTGGCAGGGGCGATGGTTTCGTAGGTTCTCTGGTTCATTGGCTGTCTCGGTGGGCGGGATCGGGCCGTGCGCGCGTGCGTTGTCGGTGCGCGAGACCCCAATTCTAGTCGCTTCGGCAGGTCCTCGTTCCGCCGGCCCGCCCTTGCCGAACGCAGAGACAACGCGCGACGCTCGCGCGCAGGCGGCACAAGCGAGTCTGCTTTCAGAAGGCCGCGGCGCAGCCGTCGCGGCGGCTGTCGCTGGCGGCGGCATAGCCGTCTTCCATGTCGTGCGTCAGGCGCCAGATGAATTGACCCGAGCCGAAGTCCATGTAGGAGTCTTTTGAGGCCTCGATCTCATGGCCTCGCGCACGCAGCGCCTGCACCACGGCCGGCTCCATCGTCGATTCGAGATCGACCTTGAGCCCGCGCTGCACTTTCCAGCGCGGCGCATCGCAGGCCGCCTGCGGGTTCTGGCGATGGTCGAGCATCCGGGTCAGGGTCTGCAGGTGGCCCTGCGGCTGCATATTGCCGCCCATCACGCCAAAGCTCATCTGCGGGGCACCGTCTTTCATCAGGAACGCCGGAATGATGGTCTGGAAGGGCCGCTTGCCCGGGGCTACGCAGTTGGGATGGGACTCGTCGAGTGAAAAGCAGTAGCCCCGGTTCTGCAGCGAGACGCCGACATCGGGCACAACCACACCTGAGCCGAAGCCCATGTAGTTGGACTGGATGAAAGAGATCATCATGCCGCTGGCGTCCGCCGCAGTCAGATAGATGGTGCCGCCGGCGGGCGGCATGCCGTGCGAAAAAACGGTTGCCCTGGCAAGCGAGATTTGCCGTGCGCGCTGGGCCAGATAGGCGTCGTCGAGCAGGTGGGCAGGTGTCACATCCTTCATGTATCGGATGTCGGCGACGTACTGGTAGACATCGGCGAACGCCGCCTTCATCGCTTCGATCTGGAGGTGGCGGGTCTCGACGGAATCAGGCGGGTACTGTGACATGTCGAAGTTCGACAGGATGCCCAGCGCCATCAGCGCCGCGATGCCCTGGCCGTTGGGCGGAATCTCGTGCAGGCTGAAGCCGCGATAATCTTTCTGGATCGTGCCGCACCAGTCGGGCCGGTAGCTGGCCAGATCCGCGAGGCTCATCGAGCCGCCGTTTTCACGGGCGTGGGCCACCAGCGCCTGCGCGGTTTCCCCTTCGTAGAAGTCGCGGCCCCTGGTTTCGGCGATCCGGCGCAAAGTGCGTCCGGCCGCCGGGAACACAAAACGCTCGCCCACCGCGGGCGGGCGCCCGCGCGGCATGAAGGTCTGCGCGAAGCCCGGCTGGTCGAGCAGTTCGGGAACCTGCGCAGCCCACTTTTGCTGGACGATGCCGGCCACGCCATGGCCGCGTTCGGCCAGCTCGATGGCCGGCGCGAGCAGGTCGGCGAACGGCAGTTTGCCGAACTTCTCATGCAGTGCGGCCCAGGCGCTGATCGCGCCGGGCACGGTCACTGTGTCCCAGCCGCGAACCGGGTATTTGCCGCCGTGTTTGCGCTGGAAATACGCGCTGTCCCAGGTCGCGGGCGCGGTGCCCGAGGCGTTCAGGCCGTGCAGCTGTCTGCCGTCCCAGACGATGGCGAAGGCATCGCTGCCCAGGCCGTTGGACACTGGCTCGACGATGGTGAGCGCGGCTGCGGCGGCGATCGCCGCATCGACGGCGCTGCCGCCGGCGGCCAGCATGCGCAGCCCGGCCTGCGCGGCCAGCGGTTGCGAGGCGGCCACGACGTTGCGCGCAAATACCGGCGCGCGAAAGGTGGGGTAGCGGGATTTCCAGTCGAAGGGATAGGCGGTGGCGGTCATGGTCGGTCGCTTTCAGCAGCCCAACTGGCTGGCGAGGTCGAGAAAATCAGTGGCGTGAAAATTGAAGGCGGCGTCGCGGCTGATGTCGACATTGCCTCCGGCGCCGAATTCGAGCGGGCGGGTAATGAATGCGGTGTGCATGCCGCATCCGGCGGCGGCACGCAGGTCTTCTTTGTGCGCGGCCACCAGCATGGTCTGCCCGACATCGATGCCAAATACGTCGGCCACACCCCGATACGTTTGCGGGTCGGGTTTGTAGTGCCGGAAAACTTCTGCCGACAAGATCAGGTCCCAGGGAAGAGCGGCCCGTTTGGCCATGTTGGCGAGCAGGCCCAGGTTGCCGTTGGACAGGGTGCAGATCGTGTATCGGCTTTTCAGGCGGGTCAGTCCGGCCACGGTGTCGGGCCAGGGATCGAGTCGATGCCAGGCCTGGTTCAGATGTGCAATGGCATCGGGAGACAGCGTGGAGATGCCGAACTTGACCAGGACGCTGTCCAGGATCATTCGGTGCAGGTCATCGATCCTGGTCCAGCCGAGTTCGCCACGGCGCACGCGATCCATTGCCGGCAGGTACCCGGCGCGCCAGGCCGATGCGAACTTGTGGCCATCGACGCCCAGGTTCAGGGCGTTGACCTCGAGCGCGATCGAGCCATGCCAGTCGACTACGGTGCCAAAGACATCGAAGGCCAGGACCTTGAGGTCGGAGAAATTGGGTTGCATTGGGTTCCTACTCGGGTTTGATGTTCGCGCGCTGGATCACCGCTTTCCAGCTTTCGTATTCGTCTTTGTAGATTCGGGCGAACTGTTCCGCCGTGCCGCTTGCGGCCTGTGCGCCGGCGCGCTCCAGCCGCTCGGTGACCTCGGGCGAACGGGTGATGGTGTTGAGTTCGCGATTCAGGCGCGCGACGATGTCATCGGGCGTGCCGGCTGGTGCGAACAGACCGAACCAGTTGCTGAATTCCATGTTTGGAATGCCGGATTCGGTGAATGTGGGCACATTCGGTAGGGAACTCGATCTTTTGGCGCCCGTGACCGCGAGCGCCCGCACCTTGCCATCACGCACATGCGGCTGGGCCGAGACGATGCTGTCCATCAGGAAGGCGATCTGCCCGGCCACCAGGTCGGTGATGACCAGGCCGGTGCCGCGATAGGGGATGTGCACCACGAACAGGCCGCCGGCGCGCCACTTGAACATCTCGGCGGCCAGATGAGGGTAAGTGCCGATGCCGGAAGAGCCGAAGTTGTAGCGCCCGGGGTTCTTGCGCAGCAGCGCAGCCAGTTCCTGCACTGTGCGTGCCGGCGAACTGGCGCCCACGACCAGCACACTGGGTGCATCGGCGATGTGCGCGATGGGTGCGAAGTCACGGAACGCGTCGTAGGGCATCTTGGGGTTGAGCGCCGGCCCGATCGAATGGGTGGAACTTGTGGCCATCAGCAGGGTATGGCCATCGGGCGTTGATTTGGCAACGGCATCGGCGCCGATCGTGCCGCCGGCGCCGGGCCGGTTTTCGACCACGACCTGCTGGCCGAGGGCGCTGGCCAGTTTCTGCGCAATGGTGCGGCCGATGATGTCGGTCGCGCCGCCGGCTGGGAACGGAATCACCATTTTCACCGGCCGAGCGGGCCAGGCCTGCGCGCGAACCGGCGCAGCCAGGGCCGCGCTCAAGGCGAGGGCAGTGCCGCGCAGAATTCGGCGGCGTCCGGCAGCGGGCAAGGGGCGTTGGTCGGGCGGGGTTGAGGTGATTGAAGGCATGGCTGCGAGTCTAACAAAGCAGGTCGCTGAGGCGCCTCGGAAATGAACAGGCCCGCCGAAGGGCGGGCCTGTTTTGCTCAGGCGGCGATCGGGCGTTGCGCCGATTGCCCGAGAACCGACCTTATTCCGTGAAGGCTTCTTCGCGCTTCTTCGCGATGGCCGGCAGGAACACCAGGATCAGCATGATCGCGGCCACAGCCAGAAGGGAGCCAGACAGCGGACGGGTGAAGAACACCGACCAGTCGCCCCGCGAGATGGTCATGGCACGGCGCAGATACTCTTCCATCAGCTTGCCCAGCACGAAACCGAGCAGCAGTGGTGCCGGTTCACATTCGAGCTTCTTGAAGACGTAGCCCAAAATGGCGAATGGGATCGTCATGAAGACGTCGAACACGTTGTTGTTCAGCGAGTACGCACCGATGCAGCAGAACAGGATGATGGCCGGAAAGAGCACCCGGTAAGGCACCGTCAGCAGCTTGATCCAGATGCCGATCATCGGCAGATTGAGAATCACCAGCATCAGGTTGCCGATCCACATCGAGACGATCAGACCCCAGAACAGATTGGGGTTGCTGGTCATCACCTGCGGGCCGGGCTGGATGTTGTGGATCATCATCGCCGCGACCATCAATGCCAGCACCGGCGTGGTCGGGATGCCCAGCGTGAGCATTGGGATGAACGAGGTCTGGGCGCCGGCATTGTTGGCCGCTTCCGGACCCGCCACGCCTTCGATAGCGCCTTTGCCGAATTCTTCCGGGTGCTTGGAGAGTTTCTTCTCCATGGCGTAGGTGGCAAACGAGGCCAGAACCGCGCCGCCGCCGGGCAGGATGCCCAGGATGGAACCCAGCGCCGTGCCGCGAAGAATGGGCAGAATGGAGCGCTTGAACTCGGGCATGGAGGGCAGCAGGCGGCCCACCTTGCTGGTGAACACCTCCCGGTTCTCACGCTGTTCGAGGTTGGTGATGATCTCGGCGAAGCCGAACATGCCCATCGCCACAACCGCGAACTCGATCCCGTCCGACAACTCCGGCACGTCGAAGGAGAAGCGGGCCACGCCAGAGTTGACGTCTGTGCCGATCATGCCGAGCAGCAGGCCCAGCACCACCATGGCCAGTGCTTTCCAGATCGAGCCGTTGGCCAGCACGACCGCCGCAATAAGACCCAGCACCATCAGCGAGAAGTACTCTGCGGGGCCGAACTTGAAGGCGACCTCAGCCAGGGGCGGCGCGAACGCCGCCAGCAGAAACGTGGCCACCGTGCCGGCGAAGAACGAGCCGATCGCGGCAATGGACAGCGCCGCTCCCGCTCGCCCTTTCCGGGCCATCTGATAACCGTCGAGGGTGGTCACCACCGACGAAGACTCGCCTGGCAGGTTGACCAGAATGGCGGTGGTCGATCCACCGTACTGAGCGCCGTAGTAGATGCCGGCCAGCATGATGAGCGCCGACGTCGGGTCGGTCATCTTGTAAGTTGCGGGCAGCAGCATGGCGATGGTGGCCAGCGGGCCGATGCCTGGCAGCACGCCGATCAGGGTGCCCAGCACGACACCGACGAAGCAGTAGAAGAGGTTGTCTACGGTGCCGGCGGTGGCAAAACCGAGGGCAAGGTTGGAGAACAGTTGGTCCATGGCGTGGGGGTCCGGTGCTGGTTATTTCGTCATGAACTTGGGCAGGAGCGGAAACTGCAGTTCCAGCCCTTTGACAAACACGAGGTATGACATGATCAGCAGCACGATCGACGAGATGATCGCGTCGCGCATCCGGAATTCAAAGCTGGCGGCGGACGTGACCAGGATGAGCACGATGAGGGCCACAATGATGCCGAGTTGCGGCAGCAGCGCCGCGAACAAGCCCACACCGAGCAGGATCACCAGCAGTTCGCGCCAGCCGACCTTGGCAACGCGGTCTTCGCGATGACCGCCGCGAAACGCGCCTGAGCCGATCATCAGCCCGAGGAAAGCGCACAGGCCGCCGAGCATGGTGGGGAAATACCCGGGACCCATCTTGGCTGAGGTGCCCAGCTGGTACTGCTGAGACAACACAATGAACACAAGCCCGAAGCCTGTGAACATGACGCCCGACCAGAGGTCGTGGTGGTTACGAATTTTCATGCTGAATTTCCCCCCCCTCGAAGTTGCTGTATCTGTGCGGCAATCTTGTAAGTTGCGCGTCAGGAGCGCGAAGGATAGCCGGAACCGGCCGTGCGGCCAACTCTGGATAAACCCGCATGTCCTGGCGTCTTTCGAAAACTGGCGGAAGGGAGTGGGAGTCGAACCCACCAGACACGCTTAGCGCCTCTCGCCGGATTTGAAGTCCGGGCGCTCCACCGGGATACGATTCCCTTCCATTCGCGTAGCAACCTGAGCCAGCCTAGCATGGGCTCAGACCAGTCGCCGGCGGTGTTTGTCGACGAATCGGGTGACGCCTGCACGATCGAGAAATTCCAACACGTCGATCGTGAGATTGCGGCCGATTCCCGCGGCGTCGCGATAGCTGGCTGCATCGAAGCTGCCATCGGGTGAAGCGCCCGCCAGGCCGCGCGCCACATCGGCCAGCGCACCCAGTGTCTTCGGCAGGAAGAACCGGTTGGGCGCGACCGGCATCAGGTGTCCGAGTACCGCCATCCGGCGTGCGAAGGTAAGTACCTCAGTGCGTTCCAGGCCGAGCGCGGCCGCCACTTCGCCCGCGATCGGTGGCCTTAGCCCCGCTGCTTCGAGCAGCGTCACGATCTGTTCGAGCAGCGCCGCGTCGGGCGCTGACAGGCGGGCCTGATGCGTGGGCAGACGCAGGCAGATGCCGTCGCGTACGACCAGGCCTGCGGCGGTGAGGGAGCGGATCGCCGCGGCTGCCACCACGCGCAGCTGCGGCGGCGCCGGGCGCACCATTTCTTGCTTTTCACCCAGCTGCACGATCCGCGCGCTGACGGATTGCGACAGCACCTGTTCGATCGGGCCGACCTGATCGGGGTGCTCTGCGTGGTCGGATGCCAGGCATTCGAGCATCGTGTCGCGCCAGCGGGCCCAGGCCGGTGCAGCAAGACCGATGCTGCCCGTGCCGCTGCCGATCGTGTGGATCGTCAGACGCCGACACAGCTCGACGGATTCGGCCGCGGCAAGATTCCAGGCGAGCGTGTGCTGCTCGAGGAGAATGCCGGCCGGCGACAGATCGAGCAGGCTTTGCAGCGAGGCCTGGGCATTGTTTTCGCTGATCGCCGACAGCTCTCGCAGTCGCGCCGGTTTGCCGCGACCGCGACTCGGCGCGAACGGGTCGAGCACCCGGCCACCGCCCAGGGTGCGTTGCGCCGCCGGGTCCCGGATCACAAACCGATCGCCGATCAGCGCTGCGATCGGGCGTTCGAGAATGAGCTGCGCCAGGGCGTGCGCGCCCGGTTCGAGCGCGCCGGCATCGAGGAGCGCGACGCGGGCCGGCACGGCGGCTGCGCCGATGTGCAATTGAACCGGCGTGAAATGCGCGAGCGCACGGGGTGCATCGGCCAGCAGCGACAACCGCGCATCCAGACGCACGGTCGGTGCGTGCGCCGCCGGCGCCAGCAGCCACTGCCCGCGCGCGATGTCGGCATGGCGCAGGTCGGCGCCTGCCAGGTTCATCGCGCAGCGCTGCCCGGCGCGTGCGACCTCTGCCGGCCGGTTCTGCGCGTGAATTGCGCGCACGCGCACCGGGGTTCCCTGCGGCGAGACGATCAGTGAATCGCCGACCGTCGCCTGCCCGGAAAGCACTACGCCGGTGACGATCAGGCCGGCGCCGGCGACCGAAAAACTGCGATCGATCGCGAGCCGGAAGTGCCCGCGAGCCGGTTTCTCGACCAGGCCTCGGGCGTGCGCCCGCAGATGCTCGCTCAGTTCGGTCAGTCCGAGACGGGCGGGTGCGCTGACCGCAAAAAGTGGCGCGCCATGATGGCGGGTTGGCGCGAGCATCTCGCCGATGGCGGCCACGGCCTGCGCCTGGGCGGCCGTTGAAACGCGGTCGATCTTGGTGAGAACCACCGTGACGCTGGCCGCGCCGAGCAGCTCTAGAATCGCAAGGTGTTCGCGGGTCTGCGGCATCGGGCCGTCGTCGGCCGCGATCACCAGCAAGGCGAGATCGATCGCGCACACGCCGGCGAGCATGTTGCGCACAAACCGGTCGTGACCCGGCACGTCGACGAATCCGGTCGGTTCCGGGCCGCCGAGATCGGCGTAGGCGAAACCGAGGTCGATCGTGAGACCGCGTCTCTTTTCCTCTTCGAGCCGATCGGTGTCGATGCCGGTCAGGGCCCGCACCAGGCTGGTCTTGCCGTGATCGACGTGGCCGGCGGTCGCGACGATCATGGCTGCGGCCCGGTCTCGAAGAGCCGCACGAACGCGGTTTCATCCTCGAGGCAGCGCAGGTCCAGCCACAGCGCACCATCGCCGATCCGCCCGATCACCGGCGTCGGCAGCAAACGCAGTGTGACCGCAATGTGGTCCAGTGCTCGGCCGGCGCTGCGGCGTGGTCCGTTCGGATCGATTCTCAAACCGAAGCTCGGCAGCCGATCGACGGGCAGCGAACCGCTGCCGATCTGACTGGACAAGGGCGCCACCGTCACGCCGGCGCTGGTGCCCAGCCATGCCGCGACGCTGGCCACGACCCGGTGTGCTCGCGCCTCGATCTCCGAGGCGGGTCTTGCCAGCTGGCGCAGCGCCGGCACGCGCGCCTGCAAGGTCTCGGGATTGCTGTACAGGCGCAGTACGGCCGCCAGCGCGGCAAGGGTGAGCTTGTCGCAGCGCATGGCCCGCTTGAGCGGATTGCGCCGCACCCGACCGACGAGGTCGGCGCGCCCGACCAGCAGACCGGCCTGCGGGCCGCCCAGCAGCTTGTCGCCGCTGAAGGTGACGAGATCGGCGCCGTCGGCCAGGGCCTGCGCGGGTGTTGGTTCGGCCGGCAGCCCGAAGCGGGTCAGATCGGTCAGCGTGCCGCTGCCCAGGTCGATCGCGAACGGAATGCCGCGCGCACGCGCCAGGCCGGCAAGATCGCGCTCAGTTGGCTGCGTCGTGAAGCCCTCGATCCGATAGTTGCTGGCATGCACTTTCATGATCAGCCCGGTGCGCTCGCTGATGGCTTCTTCGAAGTCGCGCAGGTGGGTACGATTGGTCGTGCCGACTTCGCGCAGACGACAGCCTGCCCGCGCCATGATGTCGGGCAGCCGGAACGAGCCGCCCAGTTCGATCAGCTCGCCGCGCGACACGATCACTTCCTTGCGCAGCGCCAGGGTGTTGAGCAGCAGCACCACCGCCGCGGCGTTGTTGTTGACTGCCATCGCGGCGGGCGCGCCGGTCAGGCGGCACAACCAGTCGGCCACGTGATCGTCGCGTTCGCCGCGCCGCCCGGTGGCCAGATCGAATTCCAGGTTCGAGGCGCCGCCGGCCACCCGCGCGATCGCGTCGATCGCTTCCTGCGGCAGTGGCGCGCGGCCGAGATTGGTGTGAAGCACGGTGCCAGTGAGGTTGAGCACCGGCCGCAGCGAGTCGGCCATCAGAACCTGGATTCGATGAACAATGCCCGCTGTCAGGGACTCGTCGAGCGCGTCTTGCGATGCTGGTGTGGTGTCTGGATTTGCACGACGGGCTGCGAGTTCTTCACGGATTGCCGCGATCACGAGCGGGCGGCCGTACTGCGCCAGCAGCGTCGTGATCGGCGGCCAGCCCAGCACCCGATCGACCGAAGGCAGGCGCAGTCTGCTGTCCGGCGGCGGGTTGCTCATGCGGGCGCTCCGCGGTTCAACGCCGACAGATTCAACGCCGACAGATTCAAGGAGGGCGCGCTGCCGCGCGACTCAGCCGGCAGTGATCGATCGAACGATTCTGTCGACCGCTTCGTCGGCGAGCGCCCGCAGTTCGGCGTCACTGCGGTCCTGGATGGGATGCGCGACAAACACCATGGCCGGGTCGAAACCCAGCGAGCGCGACTGCATGGCCGCGGCTTGCACGAACTCAGTGGATGCAACCCCGACTCCCGGAATGCCGCGAGCTTCGAGTCCTGCGATGTCATGCATACAGCACGACGTGCAGGACCCTCAGTCCGCCAGCCCTTCAACGACGAGATTGCATTCAGCCGCGATCTTTTGCGCCAGCGCGGTGGGCGCCGGTCGGGTGAATGTAGGTTTGCGGTATCTTTTGACCGACACGCCGCGGGCCTGAAGGAGTTCGTCGACGCGGTCGAGGAACACATTGCCGCGTGCCTTCGAGATGTCGAGGATGCCCACCGTGAGGCCATCGAGGCTTGCGGGTCTGGCGAGCCGCGCGCGGGCCGCTGGCGAGCGCTCCGCGGTAGGGTCGAGAAGAATGCCGGACGCGTTCATGCAGTGATCTCCTGGGTGACGGGTGTCGAGCCGACCGCGCCTGAAGCGGCCCAGCCGGCGACGACCGCGGAAAACAGGCCGGCAGTGCCGCCGGCCCGGACGATGAGGATGCCGCCAGGGCGGAATTTGGGGACCCTGGCGCCGGCCGTTGACGCCGGTAGGCCTTCGGCGATGCCGCCGGCCCCCGCGATCATTTCGTCGGCCGGCAGAAGCAGCAGGCTGACGAGTTCTTCGAGCAGCCGCGCCTTC